>NZ_SZPX01000004.1 GCF_005217605.1 Sulfurimonas crateris
TAAATGCACCCGTAGATTCTACTCCTATGATAAAATCATCACTATCTAAAGATAACTCAGCTAATCGTTTGAGTAGTTCTCTAAGACCTAAAATATCTGAATATATCCAAAACGGTTTAACAGCAAATTCATTAGTATCATCTAAGATACAAACATAATGTTTCTCTTTCGCAACATCAATTCCAACATAATACATTTTACACCTCTTGTAGTTAGTTTGTAGATCTCATAGCTTCGTGTTATAAAAGGTAAAGAGTGTCAATCTCCCCTTAGCATCCTATAGATGATTTTATAAAGCTAACACAAGACGTTTTATGTGCTAGTACTTAAGTCCAAAAAGGAAAAAAACCTGTTTATTATTAGCTTTTGTGAAAACTATGAGTCTTTAAGAACACACAACCATATTTTAACTATTTGGTTGATAAATATATTATATGAAGGAGTCAAAGTGAAAAAAGAAAAACCTGCTGCAAGTGTTGTTACACATCATATATTAAATACAACAATTATATTTCCATTCTTTGGATTACTGGCAGGATACCTTATACTCAAGTTTTTAGGGAATTCCCTTGATGTTACAACATTGAGAATTTTAAAAGATTTGGTAAGCGTTGGTTTTGTTTTTCTTGGTGTGAAGTATTCACTTTCGTACATCAACAAAAAATACTCCGTTGCTAATCCAGAAAAAAGCTCAAAAATTTCGATTATTATTTTTGGTGTGTTAGCTACATGTATGTGGATACTCAGCATCCTCAATGGTTTTAATATCATCGGTATTGTTTACAACACAGTATTTTTCGGAATTGTCTTTGCAATTTTCTTTGCAATGACAAAAAAATACTTTTCAAGCTTACAAGCTCCACAGATACCAGAAGCCTAACAAGGCTTGGTGAGTTTAACCATTAAATACAAGGAGAAACATGTTATTAATATTTGAATTAGCTTTATTTGTTGGAGCTATTGTAAGAGGTTGGGTTATAGGTGCAATTGTTGCTCTAGTATTATTGTTTGTAGCGCAAATTTTAATGGTAGAATTAAATATGGAAAGTAAGGGCTTAAGTACAGTTATTGAAATAATATTTATAATAAGTCTTATTTTGATGATTGTTTTTCCAAAGAAAACTAAAAATCATACTTGTAAAAAGTGTAATAGTATTGTAAGTGAAGATGATTTCAAATGTAAAACTTGTGGAAATATTTTAAAAGACATAACTCAAAAAGAGAATATAACTCCAGACAAGTATTTGTTGACAGCAATTTTAGTAAATCAAGAAGATTTTATAAAAATAAAAAATAAAATTATTGAACAATTTAAACCACTAGGGTATAACATTGAATCCATCAACAAAGAAGACACTATTATGTTGAACAGTGAGACAATTGATAAGTCATATGTTTTTGCTAAGATTAAAGGAAATGAATTATCTATCGAGTCCTTTAGAGCCGAAAAACCAAATATTAAAATTGATGAAAAAGGTTCTATTGTTGAATAAGTATTTTTCACTCGTTCCCAACTTGTAGTTGGGAATGCATACTGAAATAACAACACAAAGCGATATGTGAATTCCCAAGTAAAACTTGGGAACTAGAAAAGCATACAATAGAAAGTTTATTTAACATTTTTTTGCTAAAATTGGCGTTATATTAAAAATTTGGGAGATATTTATGATACAGCTATCAATAGAAGAGCCAAAGATTGAAAAGTTTTTTAATAGCTCAAAAGATGAAATAATGAAAGCATTGAAGTTTATTGTTGACAATGACATACATGATTTCTCTCAAATAAACAATACTTCCGAGCTTAGTGAAGAACAAAAAAAAGAGCTTGGTTCTAGAATAAACTCTTTTCATAAAGATTGCTCTATTGGTCGAAATTGGAATGACATAAAAAGTGATTTAGAAAGATAGTTTTGACTTTAAAACTACATCCTCTTGCGGAAAATGAGTTAGTAATTGCACTCAACTATTACTTTGAAATAAGCCCAAAACTAGAAAAAAAATTTTTATCTCATATTGACAAACAATTCAACGATATCCTAAGTTCTCCAAATTTATATCAATATGAGACTGAAACATCTCAAAAAGTTGTAATGAAGAAGTTTCCATACATCATAATATATGAAAAATATGAAGATATTATAATGATATTGGCTATCTTTCATACAAAACAAAATCCAAAAAAACTAATGCAAAGAAATAACAATACCTAGAGGAAACAGTTTAATGACAATTTACGATTCAGTGCAAAAAACAAAGAGGGAGTTTATCCCTCAAGAGAGCGACAAAGTGAGCCTTTATGTGTGCGGTCCTACTGTTTATGACGATGCCCACTTGGGACATGCAAAAAGCGCTCTTGTTTTTGACCTTTTAACTAGAGTTTTAAAGGCTGAGGGCTACGATGTTACCTATGCAAGAAACATAACGGATATCGACGATAAGATCATCAACAAAGCGAGCCAAAACGGCAAAGAGATAAAAGAGATAACAGATTTTTATACCGAAGCCTACCACAAAGAGATGGAGAAGCTTGGCGTAAAACGGCCAGATCTTGAGCCAAAAGCAACCGAATCGCTTGAAGCGATGTTTGAGCTGATACAAAAGCTTATCGATAGCAACCATGCCTACAAAACAGAAGACGGCGATGTCTATTTTGACACCTCAAGCGACAGTGAGTACCTCAAGCTCTCTTGCAGAATTCAAGATGAAGATGACAAAAAACAGCGTGTTGAGAGCTCCTCACAGAAAAAGAACAGTGCAGATTTTGCTCTATGGAAAAGCGTAAAAGACGACAGTGTAACATTTGATTCCCCTTTTGGCAGAGGTCGTCCGGGATGGCACTTGGAGTGTTCTGCCATGATAGAGAAGCATTTGGCGCATAAAGGCAGAAAGTTTGCCGTAGATATTCACGGCGGCGGGGCTGACCTGCTCTTTCCTCACCATGAAAACGAAGCGGCGCAGACAAGATGTGCGACAGACCACGCACTCGCAAACTACTGGATGCACAACGGTTTTGTAAATATAGACGGCGAGAAGATGTCTAAAAGCTTGGGAAACAGCTTTTTTTTGAAAGATGCTCTAAAAGTTTACGACGGAGAGGTTCTGCGTTTTTATCTTCTAAGTACGCACTACAGAAGCAACTTCAACTTCAACGAAGATGATCTGCTCGCTTCCAAGAAGAGACTAGACAAGATTTACAGACTCAAAAAACGCCTATTTGGGCTCACGCACAACAACGAGAAGACTGAGTTTCAGGAAAATCTTTTAAAAGCCCTAAACGATGACCTCAACATATCCGCTGCTTTGGCTCTCATAGATGAGATGCTATCTCACGCCAACGAGACGCTTGATGCGGCGGGAAAACACAAAGAGCTTAAGCGTGATACATTATCAAACCTTGCATACATAGAAGAGGTTTTGGGGTTTGGCGTAAAAAACCCTTACGAGTATTTTCAGTGGGGAGTCAACGAAGAGACAAAGGCAAAGATAGAGACGCTCATAAAGCAGAGAGATGAAGCAAAAAAAGCTAAAGATTTTGCAACCTCAGACAATATCCGCGATGAGATACTCTCCTTTGGCGTAAGTCTTATGGACACGCCTCAAGGTACGTTTTGGGAGAGGGTATAACTCTTTAGTTATATATCCCTTTTTATTCTGTTCTTATAGCCTGCGTTGATGCGCAAACGTAGTCCGAGATAGTAGGCTTTGGTTATAGCTTTTTTTAGAAGATACGCACTGTATCCGCTAACTTTTATAAAACCAAAAATCTCGCCTGCAGAGTACTTTCCGCCAAGAGCGATAAATACGCCAAGAACGCTGGAGTTAAACGGTTTTATATCTTGTTTGTCCATCTTTTTTCTGATGGCATCCGCCACATACTCTGCACTTCTCTCCGCAGTCTGCGCGGTCGGAGGGAGCACTTCTTTTGCAGCGTTTTTTATCTCTACACAGTCGCCGATTGCAAAGACGTTCTCTCTGTTGCCAATGTTAAGCCTGCTGTTTGGAATGAACTGGGATATCTTGTTTTTCTCTACATCCAAAGAGTCGTTTAGTTCGGCTGCTTTTATGCCTCCCGTAAAGACCATAAAGTGGTATTTGAGCTTTTTTGAATCTCTAAAGTAGATATATGAATCATCCATGCTATCTATAAACGTCTCTCTTAGCGTCTTTACTCCCAATGAATCGAGCCTTTTTTGCGTGCTCTTGATTAGAAACTCGCTCACTCCAGGCAAAATGGTCTTGCTTGCGTCTATGAGATATATCTTTATACTCTCTACTCTGGCACCTATCGTCTTTTTATACACTTCTATGACATGAGCCATCTCCGCGGCAACCTCTACACCGCTAAGACCTGCTCCGCCGATGACCAGATTAATATCTTCGCCGTTTTTTTCGTTTAAGAGCTTTTTATAGATAAGGTTTTCAAACTCGATTCTGAAGTTATAAGCTCTTTGGAGCTTTTTCACACCGTAGCTATGTTCTCTTAGCCCCTTTATAAAAGAGAAAAAGTTTGTTTGCGCTCCCGTTGCGATTATTAAGTAGTCGTAAGGTATTGAACCCCCGAGTCTCTTTACCTGCTGTTCATCAAACTCTATCGAAGTTACCCTATCGTTTATATACTCTACCTTTTTTTCAAACCCACTGCACCACTCTTTGAGATCCACGGCGACATCGTGCATATCAAATCTGCCCGCTATATAGCCGTATGCTTCGGTCTGTAGATAGTGGTATGGATTTTTATCTATAAGCGTTATATCTATGTCACTGCTTTTAGAGAGATGCTCCACTGCCCGCAGTCCGCCGTAACCGCCTCCGATAACCACTACTTTTTTATTCAAATTTTGCCTTTTGCTCTTTAAAGTGGTTAAAATTATACAAAAATTATTAGGCAAAAAATGAGAGTTGAACAACTAGAAGAACTTTTAGAAGAGAACACAAAAGATGCAACCGAAGAATTTAAGAGACTTTTTCACGGGCGCGGCGGTCTTTATGAGGAGTACAAGCACCTCACCATAGACTCCATTGACACCATACTCAGCGTAGGATTCTACTTTGAAGAGGAGTCTGAGAGTGAGCTTATAGAGATGCTAAAGCGGTTTGTATCTTCAAGCAGATATAAGACTCTTGTAATCCAGAGACGCTATATAAAAGGCTATCCAAGTGAGGTCATTGTAGGAGAGTTAGAGCAAGACACTTTTGCAATAGAGAACGGTATGAAGCTAAAATTAAACCTGCTCTCCAACCAAAACAGCTTCTACTTCCCAGATATGAAAAACGGCAGAGCGTTCGTGAGAGAGAATGCAAAAGATAAAAACGTGCTAAATCTCTTTAGTTACACCTGCGCTTTTAGTGTTGCGGCAAAACTGGGCGGCGCGCTAAGTGTCTCAAACATAGATATGAGCAAAGGCGCGCTCTCGGTGGGACGCTCAAACCACCATCTAAACGGCATCGACACAAAAGGGGTCAGTTTTTTACCCTACAATATTTTAAAGTCCTTCTCACGCATCAAAAAAAGAGGACCGTATGATCTAATCATCATAGACCCGCCAACCTTTCAAAAAGGGAGTTTTGAGGCTACAAAAGATTACCAAAAGATCATCAAAAAGCTGCCTGAGATAGCAGCGGACGAGTGCACGCTTCTTGCATGTCTGAACTCACCTGAACTTGATTGTGATTTTTTGACAGAGCTCATCAAAGAGCTCACCCCCGACTTTGAGTTTGTAGGGCGGCTTGAAAACCCAAAAGAGTTTGTAAGCCTAGATGAGCAAAGAAGCCTTAAAAATCTGGTGTTTAGTCGCAGTAAGAAGCAAGAAGAGCAGATTTAACCTCGCTGTACTTCTGCTCGCCTTTTAACTTTTTGACTATCTGCAGAGCAAAACAGATGGCAGTTGCGGGTCCTCTTGAAGTCATCACGTTGCCATCTGTAACCACCATGTCACTATCGCTAAAACCGTCCTCTCTTATCTGCTCTTCCGTAGTCGGATAACAAGTATAGTTATGCTTTAGAACTCCTGCCGTATGCAGAGCCAGAGGTGCCGCACAGATAGCTCCGATATTTTTGCCCTCCGCGTCCATCTCTTTTAATATCCTCTGCACATTAGCATCATCGCGTAAGGCAACAGTTCCGCCCCAACCGCCCGGCAGTACTATCATATCCAGCGAAGATACATCGACATCGTTTATGCTCATCTCTGCCATAACAGTGATATTGTGCGCTCCCTTGACCTCTCTTTTGGCGTTCAAAGATGCGATAAGCACCTCGATATCTCCTCTTCTTAGTACATCTATGATATTTATAGCTTCTATCTCTTCAAATCCCTCAGCCAAGGGCACTAAAACTCTGCTCATAATACTGTTCTCCTTTGCATGATTTCTATCTTATTCATATAAATGGTATACTATCATTTAAAAAATTAAGGTTATCTTTTTGACTGAAACACTTAAGCTCTTTCGCATACATCAATATATAAAAAACCTCTTTATATTTCTGCCCCTGCTCTTCTCGTTTTCATTCAGTGACAGCCAAGACAATCTAAACGTACTAGTCGCTTTTTTGCTCTTTAGCCTTTTGGCAAGCAGTATCTACATCTTCAACGACCTTTTGGATATTAACGAAGACAGAGCCCATCCTACAAAGAGAAACCGCCCACTTGCAAGCGGAAGCGTCTCCAAGAACAGCGCGATCTCTCTTATGCTGATCCTCTCAACGACTTCACTCGGCATCTCGCTGCTCTTTAACACAGAACTTTTTACTGTTTTGCTTATCTATTTTCTTTTAAATATCGCCTATACGCTAAAACTGAAACATATTGCCATTTTGGATATTTTCATCATCGCTACAGGCTTTGTTCTTCGCCTCTTTGCAGGCTCAAGTGTGACGGAGATCCCACTCTCTATGTGGATCATACTTATGACATTTCTTTTGGCGCTATTTTTGGCACTTGCAAAAAGAAGAGACGATGTCCTTCTCTCGCTTGAGGGGCAGGAGACGCGCAAAAACATAGACGGCTACAACCTTGAGTTCGTAAACGCTTCTATGGTCTTGATGGCGGGAGTCGTGATTGTCAGCTACCTAATGTATACCATCTCGCCCGAAGTTGAGAGCAGACTCGGCACCGAGCATCTCTATCTTACCTCGTTTTTCGTCATCTTGGGAATTTTGCGCTATATGCAGATAACATTTGTGGAAGAGGAGAGCGGAAGCCCTACAAAAGTGGTCATTAGAGACAAGTTCTTAAAACTTACCATCCTCTTTTGGCTCATTAGTTTTATAGCGATCGCAAAGCTTACATGATAGCACTTAGATATACGCTTTTTGCTGTTTTATCGACAGCCGTAAATATAGCCTTTCAGTATATAAGTTTTTTAATATACAGCGGGTTTTTGGCACTTTACGTAGCTATGTTCGTCGGAACGGTTGCGGGTTTGGTGCTTAAATATGTTCTTGATAAAAAATATATCTTTTTTCACACGCCTAAGAGCAAAAAGGATGACGGCAAAAAGTTTTTTCTCTACTCGCTTATGGGTATTTTTACTACATTTATCTTTTGGGGTTTTGAGATAGGGTTTGATCTCGCCTTTGAAGATGAGGGCGCAAAATATCTTGGTGCCGTTATTGGACTTAGTATAGGATATATAGTAAAATACTATCTCGATAAAAGATTTGTCTTTAAGGATTAGCCGTGGGTCTGCTCAGCTGGGGAATGTTTCCAAAAATCATCACTAAAAAATTCTCTCTAAGAGATAGAGCTGCTTTAAAGAGCTATATAGAAGAAACGGACGAGTTCATCCCTTACGGAAACGGCAGAAGCTACGGTGATGGCGCACTAAATGAAAACATCCTACATGTAAAACCCTATAACAACTTTTTGGCTTTTGATGAAGAAAACGGACTTCTTACATGTCAAGCGGGCGTTCTTTTGAGCGAGATTTTAGACTCGGTTGTAAAGCGCGGCTGGTTTTTAAAGGTAACTCCCGGAACAAAACTCATTACAGTTGGCGGAGCGATCGCAAGCGACGTTCACGGCAAAAACCACCATGTAGAGGGGTGTTTTAGCGAGTGTGTCGAAGAGTTTAGCATCATGCTGCCAAGCGGCGAGACAGAAATTTGTAAAAAAGGGGACGAGCTTTTTTATGCAACTTGCGGAGGGATGGGGCTTACGGGCGTTATTTTGAGTGCGACAATCAGCCTTAAAAAGATCAACTCCAAAAATATACGTCAGACAACCATCAAGACAAAAAACCTCCAAGAGACCTTTGAAGCCTTTGAAAAATATCAAGATATGCCCTACTCCGTCGCATGGATAGACTGCTTGGCAAAAGATGAGGAGCTTGGAAAGTGTCTGCTTATGGTAGGCGATTTTGCGGATGACGGCGACTTGGATTACAGAAGCAAAAAAAAGCTCTCCATCCCTTTTAACTTCCCCTCATTCGCACTCAACAACCTGAGCGTAAAGGCTTTTAACTGGCTCTACTACGCAAAAGCAAAAGATGGCACCTCAAAACAGAAAGTGGACATCGACACATTTTTTTATCCACTTGACGCTATTAGCAACTGGAACAGGATCTACGGCAAGGGCGGTTTTACGCAGTACCAGTTCATCCTTCCAAAAGAGCATAGTTACGAGGGGTTAAAAGAGATACTGACAAAAATCTCAGACTCAGGAAAAGGGTCATTTTTGGCGGTCTTGAAACTCTACGGCAAAGCAAATGAGAACTATCTCTCTTTTCCTCTTGAAGGCTATTCGCTCGCGCTTGACTTTAAGATAGAGGACGGGCTTTTTGAGCTTTTAGAGGCTCTTGATGAAGTGGTCGTTAAATATGGCGGCAGGATCTACCTTACAAAAGATGTCCGTGTAAGTCGTGAGACCTTTGAGAAAGGGTATGAGAAAATAGATAAATTTAGAGAGTTTAGAAGAGAAAACGGTATGGATAAAAAATTAAATTCACTGCAGTCAAAAAGGGTTCAAATATGAGTTACGTACTAATAATAGGCGCAAAAAGCGATATCGCCAAAGAGGTGGCACGCATCTATGCAAAAAACGGCTACAACATCTATCTTGCAGCCAGAGAGAGTGACTCTTTGGAGGATTTAAAACAAGATATTGAGACAAGAAGCGGAGTTGACGTAAAGCTAAAAGAGTTTGACATAACGGCTTACGAAACGCATGAGGATTTTTACGCTTCGCTTGAAGAGAAACCGCTAGGTGTAATCGTGGTCTCTGGTTATATGCCAGAGCAAAAGAGTGCGCAAAAGAGCTGGGATGAGACTCTAAGAGCCATAAATGTAAACTATACCGGTGCGGTCAGCATACTAAACATTGTCGCGAACGATTTTGAGAAAGAGAGACGCGGTTTTATCGTAGGTGTAAGCTCTGTTGCAGGAGACAGAGGCAGAAAAGCAAACTATATCTACGGAAGCTCAAAGGCTGCTTTTAGCGCCTACTTGAGCGGTCTTAGAAACAGGCTTTATGAGAGCGGTGTGGAGGTTCTTACCGTAAAACCGGGATTTGTCGCTACTAAAATGACCGAAAACCTAGATCTACCTGAGAACTTAACCGCAGAGCCGTGCAATGTCGCCGAAGATATTTTTAGTGCTCAGCAAAAGGGCAGAAATACTCTTTATACAAAACCGATCTGGTTTTTTATCATGCTTATCATCAAGCATATTCCAGAATTTATATTTAAAAAAATGAGCATATGATACAGAACTACAAAAAAGAGGTAACGCTTCTTGGGGCTATTTTTGCCCTTAAACTTCTTATTTTAACGCTACTTCCGCTAACGGGAGATGAAGCCTACTTCATAAAGTGGGCTGACAATCTAAGTATGGGTTACTATGACCATCCGCCAATGGTGGGCTGGGTAATATACCTTATGAGCCATATTGCAGACTCTCACATCTTTTTTAGGCTCTTTGCGGTTGTGACCACATTTGTGGCGGCTTTTGTCATCTATAAGATTGCCCTGCTTTATAACGTGGATGAGAAAAAAGCTCTCTTTACATCGTTTATTTTTCTGGCTTCTCCGGTAGACGTTCTGCTCTCACTGATGACCAACGATGTTGCCCTGCTCTTTTTTAGCTCACTCGGAACCCTGTTTCTGCTCTATTCGCTTGAGAAGAGAGAGTGGTTTGGCTATGCGCTTTTAGCAGGTGTGTTTCTTGGTTCTGCATTTTTAAGTAAATATTTTGCCATCTTTTTGCTCTTCTCTCTTCTTGTTTTTACTCTTCTCATCTACAAAACAAAAGCGATAAAGAGTGTTTTGGTTGTGAGTGTTATTGTATCCCTCTTTATCGCTCAAAATCTCTATTTTAACTACAACAGCTGCTGGAACAACATACTCTTTAACTTTTTTGCAAGAACACAAGACAGCAGCTATAACATAGGAAGTGTTCTTGGCTATTTTGGGCTGATTCTCTACATTTTAACTCCGTGGGGAGCCTACTATCTCTTTAAAACAGAGTTTGAAAAAATAACACTCTTTAAACTTCTGCTCTCAATTTTAGGCGTAGCTTTTTTTATCTTTTTAATAGTCTCGCTTAAAAACAAGATCGGACTTCACTGGTTTTTGATATTTATTCCATATATTTTTCTACTCTTTGCTTTTTTACAAAACGAAAAACAGCTCAAACTATTTAGATACAACGCTATTTTTACATTTGTTCATGCGGCTATTCTTATCACTATTTTACTGCTTCCGACCTCTATTTTAAAGGAGCACAAAAAGTACTCGGACATTGTTATGTATACTCAGCCAAAAGCACTCTGCGGTGAACTTGAGAAATTTGATGATGAGAGGATCTTTACCTACAGCTACTCAACTGCCTCACTTCTCTCCCACTACTGTCAAAGAGATATTACGGTTCTCTTTAACAACTCAAAGTACGGCCGCTTAGATGACAAGCTCTTTGACGTAAGAGATATAGCAGGCAAAGACATTACGCTCTTTAACAAAAGAGAGGTAAACTCCAAAGAGCTGCAAAATGTTTGTTCATCCTTTGAATTAGACTCATTTGAAGTGGACGGTGCGACTTTTTACAGTGCAAAATGCATCGGTTTTGATTACGGTGAGTATAAAAAACGCTATCTTGACTTTCAAAATGAGAATTTTTACAATATCCCGTCTTGGCTTCCCGTAGTAGCTTGCTATTTTAAAGAGAGGTATTATCAATGAATCTAGCACTTTTTGATTTTGACGGCACGCTCACTACAAAAGATTCGCTTGATGAGTTTTTAAAGCAGAGTGTCGGCATAAAAAAATATCTTCTCAATATGTTTCGCTTTCTCCCCTACTTTATACTCTGGCAGACAAAACTGATGAATAACGGTGTTGCAAAAGAGCATCTCTTTAGAATATTTTTCAAGGGGATGGATGAGGAGCTTTTTAAAAACAAAGCAAAAGAGTTCTCTCTCACAAAACTTGACTCAATAATCAATGAAGAGAGAATAAAAATATTAAGAGAACATCAGAAAAACGGTGACAGAGTTATCATCGTCTCAGCCTCGATGCAGTGCTGGCTTCAGCCTTGGTGTGACAAGGAAGGTGTCGAGCTTCTATGCACGCATTTAAAATTTGAAGATGGCAGTTTCAGCGGCAAGTTTTTAACCCCGAACTGCCACGGCATAGAAAAAGCAAATCGCATAAAAGCACACCTGAATATAGAGGAGTATGAAACAGTGCACGCATACGGAGACAGCTCAGGAGACAAAGAGATGCTCGCTCTTGCGCATAAAAGCACATTATATTAAATTTGTTTCAGCTCTATTGCCTTGTATATAAACTGCTCTTTACTTTTTTTTAGTATAATCACTCCATTTTAAAGGTAAAAGAGAACCTCATGATAGATTATCAAACCATTAAACCTTGGCTGTTTAAGCTCCAACCTGAGAGCGCTCACCATCTTGCAGAGTTTGCACTTAGATTGCCAAATATCTGCCAAATACCTTTCAATCCGTTTCTGGAGTCTCACTTTGTTACAAACGAGATTTTAAAACAGGAGCTCTTTGGGCGTACTTTTTTAAACCCGATCGGTCTTGGTGCGGGTTTTGATAAAAATGCGACCATGATCCGCGGTATGCAGATATTGGGATTTGGCTTTACAGAGATCGGAACCGTTACTCCTAAGCCTCAAGAGGGAAATCCAAAGCCTAGAATGTTTCGCCATATTGAGGAGCGCAGCATTCAAAATGCGATGGGCTTCAACAATGACGGACTGCTCAAAGTTCAGCGAAGACTAAAAGAGCGCTACCCTTTTACAACACCTATAGGGATAAACATAGGCAAAAACAAGGTCACACCTGAAGCCGAAGCTATCAACGACTACACGACTCTTATAAAAGCGCTTCATGAGCTGGGTGATTATATGGTTATCAACATCTCATCTCCAAACACTCCTGGGCTTCGTGATCTGCAAAACGAAGAATTTATAACGAGACTTTTTGAAGAAGCTAAGGCGATAACCACAAAGCCGATTTTGTTAAAAATTGCGCCCGACATGAGCAAAGAGGATGCGGTAGCACTCACAACACTTGCGGTAGAAAAAGGGGCTGATGGCATTATTGCGACAAATACTACCATTGACTACTCGCTTGTAAAAGAGCCAAAAGATATAGGCGGGCTTAGCGGTGCGGTTCTTTGTGAGAAGAGCTTTGAGATATTTGAAGCGGTTGCAAAAGAGCTTTACGGCAAAACGACACTTATCTCGGTCGGCGGCATCGACTCTGCTAAAGAAGCATACAGACGCATAAAAGCGGGAGCTTCTCTTGTTCAGATATATAGCGGTCTCATCTTCGGCGGACCCGATATGATAAAAGAGATAAACTTGGAGCTTACAGAGCTCATCCGTGCAGACGGCTACACAAACATAACCCAAGCGATAGGTGCGGATAGAAAATAGCATGAAATTTTTCTTAGCACTCGCACTCATCACAGGAGCATTAATGGCATCATCACTACCAAAATATGAAACAAAAACACTTAAAAACGGTCTGCAGATCGTTGTCATCCCCCTAAAAAACAACACAAACGTCATTAGCACCGACATTTTCTACAAAGTAGGAAGCAGAAACGAGGTCATGGGTAAAACAGGGATCGCCCATATGCTCGAACATATGAACTTCAAATCTACAAAAAACCTAGATGCGGGAGAGTTTGACAAAGAGGTAAAAAGCGTTGGAGGGGTAAACAACGCCTCTACAAGTTTTGACTATACTCACTACTACATCAAATCAAGCACGCTAAATCTTGATAAATCAATTGAACTCTACGCTGAACTTATGCAAAACCTAAATCTAAAAGATAAAGAGTTTCAGCCTGAGCGCGACGTAGTAGCCGAAGAGAGACGCTGGAGAACGGAGAACTCTCCGCTTGGGTATCTCTACTTTGCACTCTTTAACAATGCTTATGTTTACCACCCTTACCACTGGACGCCTATCGGGTTTATGAATGACATTCAGACTTGGACGCTCAAAGACATCAAGGATTTTCACAAAACGTACTATCAGCCAAACAATGCCATTTTGATGGTAACAGGCGACGTTGATCCAAAAGAGGTCTTTAAAAAGGCTAAAAAAAGATTTGGGCATATTAAAAACAAAGCTGAGATTCCTGAGTTTAAATTTGTAGAGCCTGAGCAAGACGGTCCAAAAAGAGTGCTTCTAAAAAGAGATAGTGAGGTGGAGATGATCGCCATAGCCTTTCACATACCCGACTTTAAGCATGAAGACCAAGTAACCTTAAGTGCGATATCCGAGATATTATACTCAGGTAAAAGCTCAAGACTATACAAAGAGCTGATGGACAAAAAGCATCTTGTAAACAGCGTTTACGCATACAATATGGAAAATATCGACCCGGGTCTATTTATATTTTTAGCGACCTGCAACCCCGGAGTAAAAGCCGAAGATGTTGAACGTGAGCTTATAAAACAGATTGAACTCATAAAGAACAAGCCTGTAACTCAAAAAGAGCTTGAGAAGGTAAAGATCAACTCCAAAGCGGACTTCATCTACTCTCTTGAGAGCTCCACTTCTGTAGCAAACCTATTTGGAAGCTACCTTGTGCGCGGAGACCTTACACCGCTTTTGACCTATGAGGAAAATATTGAAAAGATCAGTCAGGAAAAAGTACAAGAAGTCGCAAAAAAGTACTTCGATTTTGACAGATCAACAACGCTAATTTTAAAGAAAGGGAACTAAATGAATATAGTTACAGGTTCAACAACTGCACTCATCACTCCGTTTAAAAATGGAAAGCTCGATGAGCAAACATATGCAGACCTGATAAAAAGACAGATCAAAAACGGCATAAATGCGGTATGCCCTGTGGGAACGACAGGAGAGAGCGCTACTCTTACATACGAAGAGGATAAAAGATGCATGGAGATAGCTGTAGAAGTATGCCGCGGAACCGATACAAAAGTTCTTGCAGGTGCGGGTAGCAACTCTACAGCAGAGGCCATAGAAGCAGCAAAAACAGCTCAAAAATGCGGTGTTGACGCGATATTCTCAGTTGCTCCGTACTATGTAAAACCGTCTCAAGAAGGACTATACCAGCACTATAAAAGCATTGCCGAAGCTGTTCCTGAACTGCCGTTTATGCTCTATAACGTTCCTGGTCGCACGGTGGTAGATATAACTGCCGACACTGTTATAAGACTCTTTGACGACGTTAAAAATATCTACGGCATAAAAGAGGCTACCGGAAGTCTTGAGAGAAGCGTTGAACTGCTCTCACGCAGACCCGAGCTTAAAGTATTTAGCGGAGATGATGCTATAGACTACCCTATCCTTGCAAACGGCGGAGCGGGCATAACATCCGTTACGGCAAACCTGCTTCCTGATCTAAAGAGCGAGCTTGTACGCCTAGCTCTTAGCGGAGACTACAAAGGTTCAAAAGCTATAAATGACAAACTTTTCCCTATTAATAAAGCGCTATTTTTAGAGTCAAACCCGATCATGATAAAAGCGGCGATGTATATTGCAGGACTTATAAAGACACTGGAGTACAGACTTCCTCTTGTTGCACCGAGTGCACAAAATATGAAGATACTCGAAGAAGTTATGAAAAATTACGAAATAAAGGGACTGTAAAATGAAGGGGAAAACTCTATTTGTAAGCGGCGGAACTCGCGGAATAGGCAAAGCTATCGTATATGCTTTTGCCGCAAAAGGGTGTGATGTGGCATTTACATATGCGACAAAAGGGGATACCGCAAGCGAGATAATTGCAGACGTTGAGTCAAAATACGGCGTAAAAGCTCGTGCCTATTTACTTAATATTCTTGAACCGGATACCTATAAAGATGTCTACGCGGAATTTGACAAAGATTTTGATAGACTCGACTTTTTTATATCAAACGCTATTATCTCAGGCCGTGCGGTTGTAGGCGGATTTGGTCCGTTTATGAGACTAAAGCCAAAGGGCCTTAACAACATCTATATTGCAACAGTTGACGCTTTTGTCGTAGGCGCTCAAGAAGCGGCTAAGAGAATGGAGAAAACGGGCGGCGGAAGCATCATCAGCATGAGCTCAACAGGAAATCTGGTCTACACACCAAACTATGCCGGTCACGGTACGAACAAAGCCGCTGTAGAGGCGATGGTTCGTTATGCGGCAGCTGAACTTGGCGAGAAAAATATCAGAGTAAATGCAGTAAGCGGCGGACCTATTGACACAGATGCGCTTAAGGCTTTTCCTAACTATGAAGAGGTAAAGAGCGAGGTCGTTAAACGCTCTCCGTTATCTCGCATGGGAGAAGCTGAGGATCTAACGGGCGCTTGTCTTTTCCTGTGCGGCAATGAATCTTCATGGCTTACAGGGCAGACGATCGTTGTTGACGGTGGAACTACTTTTCAGTAACCTATACCCTTTATGAGTAGATGTTTTTGAAAAAAATATTTACTCAGATGATGTTATCATCCACTCTATGAAAAACATAGAAAAACTGATCGAGCCGCTAAATCTTATCTACTATGAGTATGAAAAAAGTTCAAACTCTTTTATACTTGATAGAAACTACTCAAATGAGCATATTTTTGAGGAGCTGATAAAGATAACCTATCTGCTGAGCAAAAATAACATCAATTTTTTTGTCGATGAAAAAAAATCACTTGTATTAAATGCAAAAGACTCAATTTTTTTAAAAATAAAAAGATATATAGCATCATTTTTTGAAAATATCAAAAACAGCTCTTTAAATATCTACGTACTAAACGACAAAAATGTCAAATGGGCAAAAAATCTGCCCGTAATCAAGATAGAGACCACAAAAGTTGACTTTGACTTTTCAAAATATGATGCCATTATCTTTACATCTAAAAATGCGATCTACTCCTTAAACTCATACAATCAAGAGTGGATAAAAAAGCCCATCTACGCGATAGCGCCGCAGACCGCAAAAGTAGCAAGTAATCTTGGAGCAAAGATAAAGTTTGTAAGTAAAGAGAAGCATGGAGATGAGTTTGCAAAAGAGCTGGTTCCTCTATTAAAAAACAAAAAAGTGCTCTATATCAGAGGCTCAAAGGTCGTTACAAACCTTGTAGAGACCCTGAACTCAAACGGAGCGATCTGTGATGAAACTATTGTGTACGAAACGGTATGCGTAGAGTTTAAAAAGAAGATAAAGCTTCCAAAAAACTCCGTAATTATCTTCTCTTCACCCTCTACTATAGAGTGTTTTTTAAAAAATTCACAGTGGGATGATAGCTACAGAGCTGTCTCAATAGGTCACACTACAGAAAAATACTTTCCACCCTATATAACTCCCTATGTGTCTGAGACAACATCCCTAGACTCATGTGTCAAAAAAGCGATCGAACTTAGCCGCTAAAACTCTTCTAAGCATTTGGTTTTCATTGGATATAGAGCTGTATAATGAACGCCTACTTAATTTAAAGGGGAATTTATATGAATTCAATTATCAACGTAACAAAGGTCTCACTACTCTCTTTGGTGCTTAACACTACGCTATCTGCAGAGCCGAATCTACCTCTGCCGATACAAGACGCTATTAAAATGGAAAAACTTGCAGGTCCTGCGGGAGCGTTCGTAGCAAAAGAGAACTTTCCAAAGGATTACTTTTTAGTCACTAAAAATCTTCCGTTTCTGGTAGGAATGACGCTTTATGATCCATCCAGTTCAAACCTAGAGCTCTCACAAGAGCAGATCGATGCCATACTTAAGATAAAGACTGAGCTGATGGCGGATGCTGCACAAAAAGCTCTGGTTATTAAAAAGCTTGAACTTGAACTTATGCAAAAGGTCTCTTTTAAGCACAAAACTCCGCCGATGAGCGAGTTATATCCGAGTGTCGATGAGATAGCTAAACTAAGAGCCGAGCTTACTAAAATACATCTGGGTTGTATCGAGAAGGTAAAAGCGGTGCTCACACCTGAGCAGTTTGAAGAGATGCTCGACTACGGAGTAGTAAATATGTTCTAAAGCTACTCGCCTCTTGGCGAGAAGCTCTAAAACTGCTATTTTATAGAAATCTTTTTAGCCTTTTTAGACTCAGCTTTCTCAAGCGTGATATACAATCTTCCGTTCTCATATTTTGCATCTATACTCTCTCTGTTAATATTGTCTGAGAGTGCAAAACTTCTGCTAAACATACCAAAACTCGACTCGCAAAGATAGTAGTCATCCGCTTTTGTCTCGTTCTTATATCTTCTTTGTGCATTAATAGTTAAGTGATCGTCTTCCATCTTGATATCTATATCCTCTTTTTTAATGCCCGGAAGGTCTATCTCAATACTAAAGGTATCATCAGGATGTTTTGCCAAGTTTGCGAAAGGGAGATGACGCGCCACGTTGTCAAACGTATCTTTTACGACCTCTAAACCTTTTTCTACTTTTTCTTCGACTTTATCAGCCAGTTTCTTAGATGTTTTTACAATATCCATCATAGCATCCTGTTACTTTATCTCGATCTTTTTAGCAGAGCTCTTCTCTATCTGAAGCTTCGGGATAACGACTTCTAAAACGCCGTCTTCACACGCCGCTCTTATATTTTCGGTATCTACTTTATCAGGCAGAGTAAAACTTCTTTGAAACTTTCCGTAACTGCTCTCCACTCTGTAGTACTCCTCCTCTTTGACCTCACTCTTTGTCTCTCTTTTACCCGAAACCGTAAGAACATTGTTCTGTACGTTTATCTCAATATCCTCTTTTTTGACACCCGGCAGATCAACATCCACATGGTAAGCGTCCTTGCCTTCTCTTGTGTTTACGGCAGGCTTGAAATCTGCCAACGCACCGTCATTCACATTCTCGTCCAAAGAGCTTAAAAAATCATTGAAAAAATCAATGCCTCTTTTTCTTTTATATGCCTCTGCGGGACTTAAATATCTTGAAATTAACATAATAAACTCCTTTTTTAAAATTAGCAAAATGGTATAAAAATATTTAAAACGCTTTTGCTACTTAGGTAGCATTTTGTCAGTTTTTTCAAGAAGTTTTTGCAGATTTATAACTTTTATGTTTTTTCTCTCCGTCTGAATGATCTTCTCCTGTTTTAGCTGTTTTATGGCTCTCTCTACTACATGTCTTACGGTGCCTAAAAGTTTGGATATTTCGCTGTTTGAGAGGTTTTGAAGAAGTTTGTATTTAAAAGTGCTATGTGGGTTTATATTTTCTAGCAGCAGATGCATAAGTCTCTCTTTTACGTCATAAAGCGAAAGCTCGCTTGCCAAAGTCTCTACGTGCCTCATTTTGGCAGCCAGATATGGGAAAAAAAGCTCTTTAAATGTAGAGTTGTTCTCTATCCAGTACCTAACTTTTTCAATGGGGAGCTGAAGCAATCTGCAATCTTC
This sequence comes from Sulfurimonas crateris, assembly GCF_005217605.1. Lineage (NCBI taxonomy): Bacteria > Pseudomonadati > Campylobacterota > Epsilonproteobacteria > Campylobacterales > Sulfurimonadaceae > Sulfurimonas > Sulfurimonas crateris. Next base: position 18,810 of record NZ_SZPX01000004.1, read on the forward strand.
GAGTACCTCATATACGACCTCGTGCGGCTTCTCATCCAAAAGAGATATAACATCGAACATATCACCTCTTTTGTAGACAAAAATAGTCTGCTCTTTGGCGTTGTCAAGATTTATCTGGTATGTCTTTACTCTGCCCTCAATAACTATATAGAAGTGCTTTAAGAAATCATCGACAGAGAACGGAGATGCCCCTTTTGCGTAACTAAGCGTCTTAGAGTAGTGATAAAACTCTGCTTCAAACTCTTTGTCAACATCATGAAGCATCTCTATATCATAAGCTCTTGTTTTCACATTTCCATCCATTACTTTTAAATAAATTATTCCTCATAGACTTATTTCATAATACCATGCATTTTTCAGAGGATAAAATGCAAAGAAGCTGTTTCAGCCTACTCTTTCAAATTCCCTTTAAAAAGCTTGCTAAAGTCAGTCGGAAATGGAAAAACAATTGTATTTGTCTTATCACTTGAGATGTCACTCATAGTTTGAAGGTAACGCAGCTGAATACCAAGATCATTTTCACTTAGCTTCTGAGCCGCTAAAAGCAGGTTTTCACTCGCTTCGACCTCTCCCTTAGCATTGATTACCTTTGCACGGCGTTCACGCTCTGCCTCCGCCTGTTTTGCGATGGCACGAACCATACTCTCATCAAGGTCGATATGCTTGATCTCTACATTTGATATTTTAATACCCCATGCATCCGTCTGCTTATCCAAGATCTCTTGAATATCGTGGTTGAGTCTTTCTCTCTCGGCAAGCATCTCATCTAGCTCATGTCCGCCTAAAACCGAACGCAGAGTAGTCTGTGCAAGCTGGCTTGTCGCATCGTAAAAATCTTCAACCTGAATAATCGCTTTTTGCGGGTCTATAACGCGAAAATAGACGACGGCGTTTACATGAACGGAGACATTATCGTGAGATATAACATCCTGTGTCGGCACGTCCAAAACGATAGTACGAAGATCTACCCTTACCATCTGCTGGATAAAAGGGATCAAAATAATAAGTCCCGGTCCTTTTATGCCCGTAAATCTACCCAGCGTAAAGACGACCGCTCTTTGATACTCTCGCAGTATGCGTATAGCCGCAGCTAAAAATATGACTAAAAAGATCACCACGTACAGTATGGTTATATTTATATCGAAAAACATTTTCTACTCCTTAATTGGTTTTGGTATAACTTTTAAGACGAGCCCAGAGAGCTCGACAACTTCGACATCTTGACCTATAGAGAGTTTACTATCGCTTACCGCACTCCAAGTCTCTCCGTGGCAGTGCACCAGATACCCATCTTCCCTGACATCAACGACTTTAGCCGCTGCTCCTATCATCTCATCTGCGCCCGAGACGACCTTAGCAGACCTTGAACTCAAAAATAATTTTATCACCAATAGAAAAAAAACGAGACTGCTCAGAGTAAAAGCGATGATCAGAGGGATGGAAACGCTTTGCCCAAGAGTGTCGGCATCAAAGAGCAAAAGTGAGCCAAAAGCAAAAGCTATAACTCCTCCTACGCCCAAGATGCCGAACCCAGCAACAAAAACCTCGGCAACCATTAAAGCGATACCAAGCAAAATAAGCAGCAGTCCCGCATAATCAAAAGGTATCATATTGAGCGCATACATGGCTATTACCCCGGAAATAACTCCTGTAACTCCAGGAAATATTGAACCAGGATTCATCAACTCAAAAAAGATGCCGTATATTGCCAAAAGAAGTAAGATGTAAGCTATATTTGGATTTGTGATCGTAGATAAAAATCGGCTTTTCCAGCTTGGCTCAAAACTCTGCAAGGTTGCATTTTTAGTATTTAGAGTTACGCTTTTACCCGATATAACAACGCTTCTGGCATCAAGTTTTTCTAATAGCTCTTCTCTATTTTGGGCGATGAGATCAATTACGCCGAACGCAACAGCATCGCTTGCGGAGATACTTTTAGCCTCCTCAACAGCCGAGAGTGCCCATGAGATATTACGGTCATTTAACTCAGCCAAACTCTTGATGTAAGCAACAGCATCATTTGTCACTTTCTTCTCCAGAGTACTCACGGCACTGCCGTTTGCGTCCGCATTTGGTGTGGGCATAAGACTTACTGGAGTTGCCGCACCAAGATTTGTTCCCGGCGACATAGCCGCAATATGCGAAGCGTAAAGAAGATAAGTACCTGCACTTGCCGCGTGAGCACCTTTTGGATAAACGTATGTAACTACAGGAATGGGGCTGTTCGTAATGCTTTGTATCATCTCCCGCATCGAGCTTGACAAGCCTCCTGGAGTATCCAACTCAATGAGTAGAATCTGAGCATTTTTCTCTTTTGCAAATATCATGCCCTCTTTTAGATACTCGCTGCTGGCAGGTCCAATGGCACCCTTTATCTCAAGCTTAACTACAAGCGAGTTGTCCGCGAAAAGAGGCAAAAATGTCAAAAGCAGAAGAAAAAATAAACGTATCATATTAACCGCCTTACTGGTTTAAAATAACGCTAAAGTATAATCAATGATAACTAAGAAGCGTTATCAAGTCAATAGATCACCTTAGCTCCATACACCTTCAAGCATATAGCCGCAATGCGGGCATCTGCCCTCTTCATCAAGATCGTTTGTCACGAACTGCCCTATATTACCGCTTCTATCGATCACTCTGTTTTTGCAGTTTGGACAGTATGTCGATTCATGATCTTCATTATCTATATTGCCGACGTAGATGTATTTCAGACCCTCCTCCTGCCCTATTTTATAAGCGCGCAGAAGCGTAGATTCAGGAGTACGGGCAACATCAAGCATCTTGTATGTAGGATGAAATGCCGAGAGATGCCACGGGATGGAGGTGTCAAGCTCCGCTATAAACTTTGCTATGCCTCTTATCTCTTCATCAGAATCATTCTTGCCCGGAATCAGAAGCGTTGTTATCTCTATCCATATCCCCTTTTCGTGGGCATACTTAACGGCTTCAAGAACAGGCTTTAGTCTTGCACCGCAGATCTCTTTGTAAAACTCATCAGAAAAGCTCTTGATATCTATATTCATACCGTCTATATATGGTGCTAGCAGGTCTATTGCCTTTCGCGTCTCATAACCGCTTGTTACATATATATTTTTCAATCCCCGCTCATGTGCGAGTTTTGCCGTATCGTAGGTGTACTCAAAGAAGACTATCGGCTCATTGTAGGTATAGGCTATGGATTTGCAGACATTATCTACTGCCGCCTCGACGATGCTCTGGGGCGGAAATTCACGGCCGACTATCTTGTGTTCATGCTCTTTTGGGTATTGCGATATATCATAGTTTTGACAAAACTTGCAGGAGAAGTTGCATCCTACCGTTCCGATAGAGAATACTCTTGTTTTTGGCAGAAAATGAAACATCGGTTTTTTCTCGACGGGATCAATATTGACAGCCGCTGCAAGCCCGTAAACAAGAAGCCTAAGCTCACCATCTTCTACACGTCTGACTCCGCATATACCGTATTCACCCTCATCAAGCTTGCACGCCTGCGCGCACGCTTGACACAACACTTTTCCGCTATCGAGTTTTTTACTTAACCATGCTATATGTGACATTTTTGACTCCTCAATTTTATTTCATAAAAAACGCCTTAGTAGATCAGCGGAACAAACGTAAATCCGTAGTGCTCTTTTACGTCAAAACCCTCCTCTTTTTTAACGATTTCAAAAACGGAATTTTGGATCGGGATAACAAGTTTTCCTCCGACCTTTAACTGTTTTACAAGCTCATGGGGAAGCTCATCCGCCGCAGCCGATACCAATATTCGGTCAAACTTCTCCCCCTCAATGCCTAGCTTATCTCCTGAGTGAACTATCTTTTCATTTTTAAAATCATACTTTTTTAGATTTTCTCTTCCAAACTCTACGAGCTCGCTTACTCTCTCAACACCGGTCACAGAGCCACTACTCCCTGCAATATACGCCAAAAGCGCGGTCGTCCAGCCTGAGCCGCTTCCTATATCTAAGATCTTGTCTCCCTCTCTTGGCGAGAGCATCTCAAGCATCATTGCCACAGTTCTCGGCTGAGATATCGTCTGTCCACGACCTATGCCAAGAGGATGATCCTCGTAGATGTCAAAAGCTCTACTATCAGCCACAAAATCGGCTCTATCGACACTTCTAAAGGCTTCTATGATCTTTTTAGTGCGAAGCGCGCCGATATCTACAAGATAATCTACCATCACACTGTTTGAATACATATCCGTCTCTCCTTACAAAAGTGACTCAAGAGCCCTGAACTCAAAATCGTGAACCTCTGCAACGGCGCGGTTTGTAAGAGCTCCCTTAAAAACATTGACTCCAAGTGCTAGGGCGGGATCATTTTTTATGGCATCTATCGCTCCCTTATCTGAGAGCTTTCTAACATAAGATATTGTTGCGTTCGAGAGCGCTACGCTTGATGTTTTGGGGTAAGCTCCGGGCATATTTGCCACGCAGTAGTGCACTACTCCCTCCTCTATAAAGGTCGGATCACTGTGTGTTGTAGGTCTTGAAACCTCGGATATACCACCCTGATCTATAGTGATATCTACAACCACGCAGCCTCTTTTCATCTCTTTTAATATCTCACGCGTTATAAACTTCGGCGTTGCCGCGCCTCCGTGAACAAGTACGGCACCTACGACCATATCAGACTCTTTTATAGCCTCTAAAAAGGCATCTTGGGAGTATAAAAGAGTTTTGACATGAGGGAGCTCTTTTTTCAACTCTTCAAGCTTTGGCGAGGTTCTATTGATGACCGTCACATCTGCACCCATTCCGTAAGCTATCTTAGCAGCGTTAAATCCGGCATTACCCGCTCCTACTACTAAAACCTTTGCACTCGGCACTCCATCAGAACCACATATCAAAACTCCCTCGCCTCCTCTGTAGCGGCTTAGATGATAAGCTCCGACAATCGGCGCCATACTCCCTGCTATCTCGCTCATCGGCTTTAAAAGCGGAAGCTCTCTGCCAAGAGCAACAGTCTCATAGGCTATAGCGCAAACTCTCTTTTGCATTAAAACTGCGGTAAGCTCTTTTGCGGGGGCTAGATGAAGATAACAAAAGAGCGTATGCTTCTCATTTAACAGCTCATACTCTGATGACTGCGGCTCTTTGACCTTTACTATCAAGGCAGCTTTTTCATAAAGCTCTTTTGCCGAAAAAACTATTTTTGCGCCGACATCCGCATATTGACTATCGCTAAAACCGCTTCCCTCTCCCGCCGCAGTCTCAATGAACACCTCATGCCCGTCACCTACTAACAAAGCAATGTTTGAAGGCGTTAGAGCGATGCGAAACTCGTCACTCTTTACCTCTTTTGGAACTCCGATAACCATACTTTTGCTCCTTAAAAATTATAAAACCAATCCTTTGATTTTCTCGAGAATGGATTTTGCGCGTAAAACTCATCTTCATCAAATGAGAATCTGTAGTTTTGTATATACTCATTTACCAGTTTATACGCCTCGTTTATCTCTTTGAACTTTTTTGCGTCACCCTCTGGCATATCAGGATGGTGTATCTTTGATAGTTTGAGGTATTTGTCTTTTAGCTCAGCTTGCGTTATGCGCGTCACAATATCCAATGTCTCAAGAGCCTTTTGCAGTTTTTCATACGTCATTTTGCATACCTTTTCAGACTCCTATCAAGCGAATCGCTAAATATATAATTAACACCCATCTCAAACAGCTCCTCCGCTCGTTTTGGGTCATTGACGGTATAGACTCCGACCAAAAAACCTGCCTCTCTTAGCATTTTAACCCTTTTTTCATCTACCGACCCATCATCCAGATTACACGCCTCAACCTGCAAATCTCCAAGATACTCTAAAAGATCATCACGAAAATTACCCTCAAAAAGAGCAGCTGTAGGCAGATCTGGGAGAATACTTTTTGTCTCTTTGAGATACTCATGCCTAAAGGAAGAGAGCAAAACACTCTCTTGCATTTCCGCATCTTCTATCTCTTTTATAACTGCATCTACGACAATTTTATCTTCAAAAAAGTTAGATATATCTTTAATCTCTACATTTATGAACATACCATTCTTTTTTATAAACTCCAGCGCGATCTTGAGCGTGAGAAGCGGCTCTTTATGAGCGCTGTTTTGCTCAAACCAGCTTCCGTAATCAAGCTTAAGAAGTTCATCATACGTAAAATCGCAAACTCTGTACGGAGCCCTGCCTTTAAAGATCTCCATCTTTGCAACATCGGTAGTTCTTTGAAGCGTATCGTCATGCATAACAACAACCACTCCGTCTTTGCTTAGCCCAGCGTCTATCTCTACAAAGTCACACCTGCCAATGCTCTTTTGAAGTGATGAAAGCGTGTTTTCTGGAGCAATAGAGCGTGCACCTCTGTGCGCGGCAACAAGTCTGTTTCTCTTTAATAGTTCTAAAAATTTCATGCACTATTCTATCATTTATTACATAAGCCGACTGCATTTTATAGGAAACGAGTTCTCTTTTAGGTAGAACGATTAAATGTACGTTTCTCTAGTTCCAACGATCTACGTGGGAATGTATAATGTCAATTGTTATTTCAATTGGCTTTGTTTCGCTATTATTCATTTTTAAAATTTAATGAACCGGAGTTCGCATGGTAGAATCGTTTTTAGCTTTTGGTCTGTTTTTTATAACAGCTGTTGCTTTGGTTGGTGTATTTTTGTATCTTTACGCCATAGTCACCCCGTATGATGACTATAAGCTCATTTTCCATGAGAACAATATGGCTGCATCTTTAACGTTTAGCGGTGCTATTATAGGCTTTTCAATTCCGCTTTACAGTGCGTTGGTAAGTTCAGTTTCTTATGGAGATTTTTTAATCTGGGGAAGCATTGCTATGTTCATTCAGCTTACTTTCGCTTTGGTATTTACAAGAATCCCCAACAAGTTTTCTCTCCAAGAGCAGATAAGCGAAGGTGTTGTCCCTGTTGGCTTGCTTATGGCATTTTTATCTGTCTCTATCGGGCTTCTAAACGCAGGCTCTATGAGTTACTAAAAGCTAGAAAGTATTCTCGTTCCCATCATCCTCGATGGGAATGCTTACTGTAAAACAGCCTGACATATACACTCCCACGCAGGAGCATGGGAGCGAGCCAAATAATACCCCGCTAAATGGAATGAATCTCCACTTTTGTGGTAAAATTGGTGCGAAATTAAAATAGGCGGCATCTATGCAGGAGAACAAAAAAACTATCTACTCGTGGGCACTTTACGACTGGGCAAACTCTGCATACGCCACAACCGTCATTGCTGGCTTTTTCCCGCTCTTTTTCAAATCATACTACAGCGCAGATGTAGCGGCTACCACAAGTACTGCCCATCTTGGATTTGCCAGCTCCATCTCTAGCCTTGTCATAGTGCTTATCGCTCCGCTTTTGGGCTCAATTGCGGATGTTTACTCTCTTAAAAAAAGATACCTTTTCCTCTTCTCATATCTAGGCATCTTGATGAGCGCAATGCTCTCGCTTGTTGGAGCCGGAGAGTGGCAGGCGGCACTTTTTATATATATTCTTGGCAATATCGGTTTTATGGGCTCAAACATATTTTATGACGGACTTTTACAATCCGTCTCAACCAAAAAAAGTGTCGATTTTGTCTCGGGACTTGGTTTTTCGCTCGGCTATCTCGGCGGAGGCGTTCTCTTTAGCATCAATGTCTGGATGTTTCAGGATTTTGAATTTTTTGGCTTTGAGGATCAAGCCACCGCCATAAAAGCATCGTTTATAAGTGTCGCGCTCTGGTGGGCGCTCTTCTCTATTCCCCTGCTTCTGTTTGTAAAAGAGGACAAAAGCACCCATATAAGCACAACCACAAAACTTAAAGATGGATATTTAAGGCTCAAAAAAACCTTCTCAAAAATAAGACAGCTAAGACATCTATCGCTCTTCTTGGTAGCCTACTGGCTCTATATAGACGGCGTAGATACCATCATCAGAATGGCGGTCGATTACGGGATGGCGCTTGGATTTGACTCATCAAACCTTATTTTGGCTCTTCTGCTCGTTCAGTTCGTAGGATTTCCCGCAACGCTTCTCTTTACTAAAATATCCGAGATCATGGGCACAAAAGGGGCAATATACCTAGCCATCGCCATCTATCTCTTTATTATTATGTGGGCAGCTACGATGATGGAGGTTTGGGAGTTTTATATGCTCGCAATTATGATAGCTCTTGTTCAAGGCGGTATTCAATCCCTTAGCCGCTCATACTACTCAAGGATGATCCCAGAGGGGTACTCCGCCGAGTTTTTCGGTTTTTACAACTTTATAGGAAAATTTGCGGCGATTTTCGGGCCTCTTCTTATCGCTCTTGTGGCACTTGTATCCCAAAACTCAAGAGTATCTATCGCCTCTATCTCTATTTTGTTTATTATAGGCGCGATCCTGCTCTACTTCGTAGATGAGAAAAAGGGAGAAAAAGAGCTCAAAGATGCTCTGACTTAGACTTTTCAAGCTCGCTCTGTATTGCTCCTCTTACTCTCTCTACTATCTCGCCCTGCTCCATAGAGTGCGGCTCAATAGGCTTTAAAAAGGTCACTCTTATTTTTCTTGGTCTTGGAAACAGCATCCCTGTTCCAAGCGCCTCGTAGCTGCCGTCTATCACAACTGGAACGATAGGCGTGTTAAACGTTTTAGAGAGCATCGCAAAGTATGGTCTAAACTCCAAAAGTTCTCTGTCTCTTGTTCTTGCTCCTTCGGGAAAAATAACGAGATTGTTCCCGCTTCTTATTGGCAGTGCGCAGTAGATCATCGTCTCTTTAAGGTTTTCGTTTGCATCTATCAAGATACTCTGTCCGTGCTTTGCAATGGGTCTTAAGAGTTTTGTGCCAAAGACCTGTTTATATGCCAGAAAAAAGGTCTTTTTTAAGATTTTATACGGCAATGCGGACTCTATCAAAAAGCCGTCAAGCATACTCTGGTGAGAGGGCGTTATGATGCAAGTTGAAGCGGGAAGATTTTCGACTCCTTTTACCTCAAGACGAAAATAGAGCCTGAAAATGGGGTAAAGAATAGTCTTGTATAGAGACATAATAAAAGGTGAGTAGACTAGCTTCTCGCTGCTTTGCTCTCTTAAGATTTCATCCCACTCCGGCTTTAGTACACCTATCTTTTTTGCATTTGCTTTTATATAACTGTAGAGTGGCTCCACTCTCATCATATTTGAGAAGATGGCTTCATCCATTTTTACCCCGAAACTCTCCTCAATAAAGACAAAAAGCTCCACATAGTTAAGCGAGTCGAGTTCAAGGTCTAGTTCAAGATGCGAAGTCGGCAATATCTCTTTGTCGGTCATGGTCGCTAAAAATGAGTTTAAAACCTTGTAGATTTCATCGTCTGGCTCATCACCTTTTGTTAAAATCTCTTCTATATTTTTCCCAAGCGGAGTGGTAAAGATCTTAAACCCGCGTATCTTTTCGCTCTCTTTTGCTTTTATGTTGTAGAGTTCGACGGCGTACCATCGCAATTCCTCTTTTATATTGATGATTTTTGCCTCTTTTAGAGCCTCAAAATCCGGGTAGATTAGTGCGAAATGGTAATGGTCGTGCTCTATTATTTCTATCTCTTTAATATAGCTTGTAAGCGAGAGAACTCTCTTTTTTATTTTTTCTAAATCCATTTTACAGATACACTCCAATATTAGCCCTATAATACCCTAGAGATAAAGAGATTGTCAAGCCTAGATTAAGAGCCAAAAGGCTAAAATACGCAATAAATTCACAAGGCTTTTTTTGTTAAATCTACCTAATATTTTGGCATCTTCGCGCATTATTTTAGCTCCTATCATGTTTTGGGTCATCCTTAATCCAGACTACTTTACGGATGCGGGTTTTCATGTCACTTGGAACTACTACTTTGCCTCACTTCTTTTTGTTTTAGCAAGCGTTACGGACTTTTTTGACGGCTACATTGCAAGGGAGTGGAACCAGATGACACTGCTTGGCGCCATCATCGACCCGCTTGCAGACAAGATGCTGACAATTGCCGCATTTATGGGACTTATGATGGTAGGAGAAGCAAGTGCTTGGGCTGTCTACATCATCATCATCCGTGAGCTTTTTATAACGGGCATCCGTACCGTTGCGGTAAGTGAGGGGTTAAGCGTAAAAGCATCATGGTCTGGTAAAGTAAAGACTGTTGTGCAGATGTTTGCCATCGGATTTTTGCTTATGCACTGGCCGCTTGGCACTGAACTTTTATGGCTTGCAGTTGCAGTTACGCTCTACTCGGGCTTTGAGTACCTCTGGGGATTTAGAGCCGCACTTTTGGGAGTTAAGAAGTAATGAGTTTTTTAGTATCTTTAATAGTAATCTCCGCTCTTATATTTTTTCACGAGCTCGGGCACTACTTTGCAGCTCGTGCAATGGGCGTTTATGTAGAGGTTTTTAGCATTGGGTTTGGGCGCAGGATCGCCTCTTTTAAGAGATGGGGAACCGAGTGGAAATTGGCGATAATCCCGCTTGGCGGATATGTAAAGATGAAGGGTCAGGATGACTCTGACCCTACAAAAAAGAGCTATGACAACGACAGCTACAATGTAAAGACACCTTCGCAAAAGATCTTCATTCTCCTAGCTGGACCGCTTGCAAACTTTGTTTTGGCATTTGTTCTCTATTTTGTCATAGCTCTTGGCGGACCAAATGTTCTCTCTCCCGTCATCGGTAATGTCGTAAAAGAGTCTCCTGCTTTTCTTGCAGGGCTAGAGACAAACGACACCGTCCGCTCTATTAACGGAACTCCTATTACTGAATGGAAAGAGATGGCAGAGATCATTGAGGCTTCTGATGGTCAGCTCAGTCTTGAGGTTGAAAGAGGCGGATATATCCACTTTATAACTCTGAGCCCAAAAATAACCCAGACTACGAATATGTTTAATGAAGTGATAGAGAAAAAGATGATCGGGATTGGGAGTGCGGGGGTTTCTCATAAGCTCGAACTTGGTGTAGGCGAGACACTCTCCTACGCGACCGAGCAGACCGCTTTCGCCTCAACTCTGATATTTACGGGGCTTAAAAAACTCATAGTCGGAGAAGTTCCAGCCAAAGAGCTTGGCGGAATAATCTCCATAGTAAAACTGACATCAGACGCAACCGATGCAGGCTGGATGAGCGTACTCTTTTTTGCGGCACTAATCTCCGTAAACCTGGGGGTTTTAAACCTGCTCCCTATCCCTGCACTTGACGGCGGGCACATAATGTTTAATCTCTATGAGCTTATCTTCAGACGTGAAGTAAACGAAGAGATTATGGTAAAATTAACAATTGCGGGCTGGGTGATACTCTTTTCACTGATGGGGCTTGGACTGTATAACGATATAAATAGACTTGTGGGGTAAAAATGAAAACCGAAATGAATGACGAAGAGTACAAAATCTATATTGACAACATTATAAGAAGAGTAGAGTTTGCAAGAGTAAGATTTGATGAAAAACATATAGTAAAAATAGTAGCGATCAGCAAATACTCGACTGCTGATGAGATAGCAAAGCTCTACCGTATAGGTCAGCGTGCCTTTGGAGAGAACAAGGTGCAGGACCTAAGAGCAAAAAGTGCCGAACTTGAAGATCTGCCACTTGAGTGGCACTTTGTAGGAAACCTGCAAAAAAACAAGATAAACAACCTGCTTGACATCAACCCGTCTCTTTTTCACGGGCTTGATTCGCTAGACCTTGCACATGAGCTGCAAAAGAAGCTTGAAGCAAGAGATATGACACTTGAAGCGCTTCTTCAGATAAACTCTGCAAAAGAGGAGTCCAAACACGGCGTAATGCCCCAAGATGCAGTTGCGATTTACAACCAGATAAAAAAAGAGTGTCCGAATATCCACTTAAGAGGCGTTATGAGCATCGGCGCACACACGGATGATAAAGCGGTAATAAAAAAGAGTTTTGAGACAACTTATAGCATCTATAAGCAGTTAAATGGTGCGACAATCTGTTCTATGGGTATGAGCGGAGATTTTGAGCTGGCTATCGAGTGCGGTTCAAATATGGTTCGCCTTGGCTCAATAATGTTTGATAAATAACTCTCCCCTTAAATGGAGAGTTATCACTTCTACTCTATTACTTTTCTAGCGTTTATAGGCTGGATTGGTCTGTTATTTTCATGGTGAAAAATGTCTAAAAACTCTTTTGTCTGCTCTTTAGAGATTGTAGAGTAGTTTTTAAGAACAAGCCATCTTACACCTTCGCTGCACGGCGGAGTCGTTAATGAGCCGTTAAATCTGTAGTAATCCTTATCTTCTGGTAAAAGCGCATTTACTTCATCAGCAGAGATGCTTAAAGACTCTTTGCCACCAGCTTTCTTAGGCATTTTAGCCCATACTTTTGCTAAAAAAGCATTTTTTGCGCCATCTTCAAACATCAACCCTACAACTGCCAAAGAGCCATCTTTTGTTGCATGAACAAAGTGACCTTCAAGAGGGAACTCTTTACCGTCTATCTGATTCTCGCTTGGTGTGTGAAAGTGGAACTGAATAAGCGGAAACTTAATACCGTCTACAGTTATACTGCTTCCCGCATCAAAATTGACCTGAATAGTATGCCCGTTGTTTATTACCGATGAAATTCCGGTGTTGTAATCAAAACCGATCTTCTCCAAATCTTGTGCTTCAACAGTTACTTCTGAAGTAATATTGATAGGAGATTGACTTTTACCATCTTTACACATGCTGTAATCTGCAGAAAGTGTGCCCCAGTTCTCAGGACCTTCGTGTCCGGTATATCCCCAGTGAGTTTTACCTCCTGCACCTAAAAGAGCCGTACTTAGCAGTGCGATCGCTATACTGCTTACTAAAATTTTGCCTAATCTCATCTGTAACCTTTATAAGAAATTTTTATCTGTGAATTGTATCACAAAATTTATCTTGAAACAGATAAAATGAAGTTTTTAACAAATAAAATAATAAAAATTGACTAAAATAGCGCATGAATTTAAAAAAAGAGTATGACCTTATTGTTATCGGCGGAGGAGCTTCGGGGATGATGGCGGCTATTACTGCCGCAAGAGAGAAAAAAAGCGTTCTTCTTCTTGAAAAGCTCTCCCAGATCGGTGCAAAACTAAAAGCTACCGGCGGAGGACGATGCAATCTTACAAATACTCTAAGCAGTGAAGAGTTCATGGCAAAATTCGGTCGTAACGGCAGATTTATGCAAGATGCCTTAAAAGAGTTCGACCACAAAGATCTTATGCACTTCTTTAAAGAGATCGGTGTCGAAACTCACGCACCTGACGGCTTTAGAGTCTTTCCGACATCTCACAGTTCACAAACTATCATTAATGCCCTTTTAGATGAGATGCATAGAGTCGGCGTAGAGATTTTGACATCGCAAAAAGTCCAAAATATTCTTCAAGCAGACAATCAAATATGCGGCGTTAAAACTACTGAGAAAACCTTTTATGCAAAAAATGTACTCATTGCGACCGGCGGTCTTGGATATCCGACTTTAGGAGCCGAAGGAGACGGGCATGAGATGGCAAGAGAGCTTGGACACAAAGTAACAGAGCTCTATCCCGCTATGATGCCGCTTTTTGTCAAAGAGAGCTGGGTTGCAAATTGCCGCGCCGATACAATTGCTAAAGTAGAGCTCAGAGTTGCCATTAAAAAACATAGCAAACTAAAGGCACACGGCGATCTCATCTTTACAAAAAGCGGTATAAGAGGACCCGTAGTTCTAGATGCTGCAAGAGAGCTGACCCCTCTTTTGGAGAGATACGGCGAAGTTCCTATTTTGGTAAACCTTACAAAGGGGATGAATGAGGAGCAGATATTAAAGCATCTAAAGAAAGAAGCCGCAAAAGATCCAAATGCGACAATGCTTGAACTTTTAACTACACTTCTGCCCTCTTCTCTATCCAAAGAGCTCTGCACTCTTGCCGAAATAGACCCGCTTTTAACCAACAGCAAAATAAGCGGTGCGCAAAGAGCAAAACTGATTCAGCTGCTTGCTTACACGCCTCTTACGGTTACAGGACATGAGGGTTTTAAGATGGCGATGATAACGAGCGGAGGAGTAGATCTAAAAGAGATAGAGCCAAAAACAATGCAGAGCAGAGTTATTAAGGGGCTATATTTCTGCGGTGAAGTTATGAACCTTGACGGCCCTTGCGGAGGCTATAACCTCCAGTGGAGCTTTGCAGGCGGGCATTTGGCTGGATTACTTAGAAAAAATACCTAATAGAAGCAAAACCATACGCTTTGCTACGCTCTATCATCTCTACTTGCTCTTGAGTGACAATCCCGCCGAGTGCAAAAACTTTAACATCTGAAATATCCAATATCCTCTTTAACTCTTCAACACCTTTTGGCTCACCTTTATTTGGGGAAGCAAAAATGGGACTGTATGTAACTGCATCTGCTCCGAGCTTCTGAGCTCTTAAAACTTCTTCTTTAGTATGAGTGCTTATAATTACGAAGAGTCCCATCCTCTTCGCTTTTGCGATCTCTTCAAATTGAGTGGAAGTAAGATGAACCCCGCTTACTCCGAGCTTATATGCAAGCTCTGCATCTTGGTGTAAAAAGCACTTTAAGCCCTTGTAGTCTCTGCAAACACCAGCAAAAACAGCGGCAAGTTCATTGTAGTTTGGGTTTGTTTTATCTCTGTAAAGAATATAGGAAGGTTTGTGCTTTTTAAGCTGTGAGTGCAGTTTTGAGCGAAAAAGTTCAGGAGTAGTGCCGTAGAACTCCTCTGATGTTATTAGATATTTTTGCATTAATTATACTTATCTTTTAAAGATTGATTTTTTAAAAATTTTTTACGAATGGTGAATTATACCTTATAGCAATTAATAGAGCTTTTAGTGACGCATGTGTGACACTTTTTATTAGAAGTTTTTAACTTCTTATCCTATAAACTGCGTTAAATAATTTAAAAAAGCAGGGGAGCTATCATGGTTGAAAACATACTAAAAAGAGATGGCACATATAAAGAGTTTTTATCTTTTAAGATAGAAGACGCTATTAAAAAAGCTTTCAGATCTCAAAATGTAACTTATGATAGTACAGTATTCTTCAACGTCCTAGAAAAGATCAAAAACAAAAGGATCGTTGCCGTAGAAGATATTCAAGACCTCATAGAAAAAGAGCTCTACAAAGCGAGATATTTTGACGTTATGCGCTCTTTCATGGTATACCGCCACACTCACAAGATGCAAAGAGAGCACGAGCTTGATGAAGATACAACTTACATCAACTCAACTCAGACGATCGAAGAGTATATCGGAGGAACCGACTGGCGCATTAAAGCCAACTCAAATACAGGCTACTCAAACGCAGGCCTTGTAAACAATACAGCGGGTAAGGTTATCGCAAACTACTGGCTTGATAAGATCTACTCAAAAGAGGAAGGTTATGCACACCGCAACGGTGACTACCATATTCATGATCTGGATTGTCTGACGGGTTACTGTGCTGGTTGGAGCCTTAGAGTCCTGCTTGATGAGGGTTTTAACGGTGTTAGAGGAAGGGTTGAGAGCAGCGCTCCTAGACACTTCCGTGAAGCTTTAGGGCAGATGGCAAACTTTTTGGGTATTTTGCAGTCTGAGTGGGCAGGCGCTCAAGCATTCAGCTCGTTTGATACCTACTTGGCACCGTATGTATTTAAAGACAAACTGCCGTTTTATGAGATAAAAAAAGCGATAAGAAGTTTTGTCTACAACCTTAACGTACCTGCACGCTGGGGTCAGTCTCCTTTTACGAACATCACGATCGACTGGACTGTTCCTGAAGATCTAAAAGATCAGACTCCTACATCTATGCAGACTCATCTATTTAAAAATATTTTGGACAGCGAACTTGAAGAGATGGCAAAACATAGAGGGGCTAACTCTCTTGAGGATATGACTTACAAGCACTTTCAGCCGGAGATGAACCTTATAAACAAAGCGTACTATGAGATCATGACAGAGGGTGATCTAACGGGTCAGCCTTTTACGTTCCCTATCCCTACCGTCAATATTACTGAAGATTTCGACTGGTACGGCGAAAATACAGACATCCTTTTTGAAAATACGGCTAAGGTCGGTTCATCATATTTTCAAAACTTTATCGGCTCGCAGTTCAAAAGAGACGAGAGAGGAAATCTGGTAGAGAATCCAGAAGCGTATAAACCGGGACATGTTCGCTCTATGTGCTGTCGTCTGCAGTTAGACTTGCGTGAGCTTCTAAAGCGCGGAGGCGGACTGTTCGGTTCAGCTGAGATGACAGGCTCGATAGGCGTTGTAACGATTAACATGGCTCGTTTGGGCTTTCTTTACAAAGGCAATAAAGAGGCTCTTTACAAGCGTCTTGATGAACTTATGGAGCATGCAAAATCGACTCTGGAGAAGAAGCGCGTATTTATTCAGGAGATGTATGACAGAGGGCTTTTCCCTTATACAAAAAGATATCTTCCTGGATTTAAGAACCACTTCTCTACTATCGGGGTAAACGGCATAAACGAGATGATAAGAAACTTTACAAGTGACAGCTACGATATTGCAGACAACAGAGGCATCGAGTTTGCAACGGATATTCTAAACTACATGAGAGACAGAATGGTAGAGTTTCAAGAAGCAACGGGGAATCTTTATAATCTCGAAGCTACTCCTGCAGAAGGGACTACGTACAGATTTGCAAAAGAGGATAAGAAACGCTACGGCGACTCTATCCTTCAAGCGGGAATGGGAGAGAATATCTACTATACGAACTCCTCTCAGATCCCTGTTGATCTCACAGACGATCCGTTCAAAGCACTAGAGCTCCAAGATGATCTTCAGTGCAAATATACGGGAGGAACTGTTCTTCACCTCTATATGCAGGAGAAGATAAGCTCAACTGAGGCGTGCAGAAAACTGGTTAAAAATGTAATAACAAACTTCAGGCTGCCGTATATTACGGTGACACCTCTATTTTCAGTTTGTCCAAAACATGGATATATAGCGGGTGAGCATGAATTTTGTCCAAAATGTGACGAAGAGCTTTTAAGCGAAGTCACGATCGCATCTTAGTAAAGGAGGTAAAAAAGATGAGTAAAAACGAAGCTTTGGCTATGTTGAAAGAGAGAAGACAAAAATGTATCGTTTACACAAGAGTTATGGGTTATCACAGACCTGTAGAGAGTTTCAACGTAGGTAAAACCGGTGAGCACAAACAGAGAAAACAGTTCGCTGAGTGCTAAGGTTATCTATGATTTGACATCATTCACCCACTTGGATTATCCAGACCATCTATCATGCATAGTGTGGTTTAGTGGGTGCAATATGCGCTGCGATTACTGCTACAATAAAGATATAGTTTTTGCCAAAGATGGCAAATATAGCTACGACGACATTCTCGATTTTCTAAAAACAAGAGTAAATCTTCTCGAAGCGGTTGTTTTATCAGGCGGAGAGGCATCATCGTATGACTTAGTGCCGTTTTGCCGCAAGATAAAAGAGCTTGGCTTTAAGATAAAGCTAGATACCAACGGTACGAACTTTTTGCATATTAAAGAGCTTATTGAAGAAGATCTTTTGGATTATGTTGCACTCGACTACAAAGCGCCAAAAGCAAAATTCACTCAAATAACGCACTCAAACAAGTTTGACGAATTTTCTAAAACGCTTGACTATCTAATAAAGAGAGATATAGAGTTTGAAGCAAGGACGACCCTTCATGCAGACCTGCTCGATGCGGCAGACGTGAATGACATCATGGCTGACCTAAAAGAGCGCGGCTATAAAACCCTTTTTTATATTCAGGAGTTTTTAGACACAGGAGAAAATATTGCAGGGCTCAACGCTCCAAAGAGCAAGTTTGAGAGAACACTTCTGCATGACACTTTAGAAGTTAGCTTTAGATAACTTCTAATTTACTCCAAGTCTACACTGACCTCTATTTTTTCAGAGCCTCTCATCAGAGTTACGTTCAGTGAATCTTTGGCAAAAGCGAGCTCGGTTTTAACCTCATATATACTCTGTACTTTATTTCCGTCAATTGCAACTACTCTGTCTTTCGGCTCTATTTTGGCTTTTTGTGCGGGTGAATCATCAACCAGTTTTTTCACCTCTAACTTCTCATTATCTTCAAAATAGATGCCCAGTTTTTTTGCTTTTTGTGTCGTTACTGCTGATGGGTAGAGAAGATAGTCCGCTATTCCCGGCTCAGGGTTTGTGTGGTTTAGCACTATTGTATAATCCGCGATCCCTCTTCTGTGAGCTCTTTTTGGAATTCCGTGACCGTGCATAATATGTCCGTTGCCGGCTAAAACTGCCATTGAGTAGTCGGGATTCTTATTCATAAACTCTACCATATTTTCAGCCATCGACTCATCCCAAAGAAGCTGTGCATGGTAAAACTCGTCAAAATTTTTAAAGCTCTTTGATTGGTGCATACCAAATATCCCTCTTAACTGCTCGACATACTTCGGGTTTTCAAAATCAATAGAATCCGGGATCACTTCAAGCTGTTCGCTTGAGAGCGAATCAAACCCTCCGTTTACAACCTTTTTTGTGATCTCTCTGTCAATATTAAGAGCTACGATAGGAATACGCTTCTCCTTTGCAAAAAGTATGATCGGACGGTAGAGCTCATAGTCGTACTTCCATCTTTTGAAATACTCTGTCTTTACTATCATCTCTTTTTCGCTGATCTTGCCTGCTATAAAATCATCAAGATGCTTTTGAAACTGCTGCTGAAACATCTCCATTCCGATTGCTAGTTTCGGGTTTTGTCTATACATAGCTTTAATTATCTTTAACTGATTTAGATGGCTTGAGAACTCTGTATGCTGCTCTCCGATATATACAACCCTCTTTTTTGCCATCTCATCGATTATGTCGTTTAGGTTTTCAACGGCAGGTTTTATTGCGTAGGAGTCGGCATTTATATTATAAACTATCCCGTTTTGAGACTCTTTTGTTGATTTGTGCACGATCTTTTCATCTTCAAAAACAACGGTGGAGTATTTACCAAGATGTCTCAATCTGTAAAATATAGATCTTGATAGTTTATCCATCTCAAATACCGCAGCGACATAGGCGCCGTTTAGAGGATTTTTAAATATCTCTATCTTTGCATCCCCCTGCATCTCAAACGGAATAGATATCTGATTTAAAAGAGAGTTTTTCGCGCCTAAGATAAATATATTGTTGGATTTAAGCTCCTCATACTTCACCTCATCGGCATATTTGAAATTTTTAAATATCATCTTGAACTTTGAGAACTTCTCCTCATCTGCTCTATCTACAACAACAAGGGCATTGCCCTCGATAATTTTAGAGATAACGGGAGGTGTTTCAAGAGGATTAAGCCTTCTAAAGAGCTCATAATTCTCATCTATGACAATTTTTGTAGGTTCAATATCGAGTTCAAAACGCTGTTTTTTACTGCTTAGGTCTATTTTAGTGGTCAGGCACTCTTTGTTTGAACATATAGAGATTGGAATAAACTCCGCCTTGTTGTTGCTTACAATATCAAACTCAAGAACATATCTATCCTCTACAAACATCAGACTTGTGTTGCTTATACTGAAATCCAACGCCCCTTTTTCATAGATCAGGTTTTTAAAGATGTTGTCTAGTTTTTGATTTGAGCTCTTCTCATATATCTCTTTTAAATTCTCATAGGCAGCGGTTTTAAAAGCATACTCTTGAAGCAGCGTCTTTGTTCCCTCATCAAATGCCTTCTCTCCTATCTTTTGCTCCAGCATATAGAAGAAAAAAGCCACCTTCTCATAACCTATGGCATTTTTTGAATTTTGTGTTTTATGCTCAAAATCAATAGGCGCTATTTCATTATGTGCATTTACGTAAGAGTCATACTTTATAAGCATATCTTTTCTATATTCGACCTCTTTTTTCGCTTTTTTGGCATAGAGATAGTCGGCATAGTAGGTAGTCATCCCCTCAACCCAGTTTCCTTTATATGGAGCATAAACATAGTTTCCAAACCACTGATGAGCTATCTCGTGCCCGAGTGAGCTCTCTAAAATATACTCTTTGTCTATTATCTGCTTGCCGATGAGAGTGTATGTCGGCATAGAGTAGCCTGCCGGAAACTGTGTCTCTACGATCGAGAAGTTGTTGTATGGTAAAAAGCCGAAGAGCTCTTTGTAAAGCTCAAAGTACTCCTCGCTCTTTTTAAAGTAATTCTCTCTCAATTGCTGGTTGTCAGAGTAGAAGTATGTAGATAGTTTTAAACCGCTTTTTGTATTTACGGAGTTAATTTTATAATCCTTAGACGCTACAATATTTACTCTATCAAGCGGATAATCAAAGATAAAAGTAGTAACGCCATCTTTTTTCTTAGTTTGGGTAGCCTCGACTATTGAGATCATCTCAGGATTTGAGACAACTGTTTCATATTTACACATCATATCAACTTTTGGATACCAGTTCTCAAGCAGTACAACATCTGAATTAACCAGATTGAACTTATGCGTAAACAGTATCTCAACATCCACATCTTCACTCTTTTTTACAAGAGTGGGAATATTGTTTTGAACACTTAGAGATGCCCCTTTTATCTCTGATATATTTGCTTGTGTATCAAGCAGCGTTATCGTTGGATGGTCGCTAGAGATGAGAGCTCTGCCCTCAAGCTCTCCCTTACTCGTATCTATATCGATATTAAGTGTATATCTGCACTCATGTGCGTAAATAATAGATGTAAAGAGTGAGGATAGTAGAAGTAATTTTTTCATGATTTGCCAATCCTTTAATATAAGAAAATGTATTTTAACTAGAAAAAGAATACTAATACCAAATAGAATTAAATGACCAATATCAAGAGAATTTATTTTAATTATTAGGTAGAATACAGGCATGGAAAATAAGCTGAACAAAAGAGAGCGTTACAAGGCTCAACTAAGACCCATTGACTACTACAAAGATTTCGATAATATAGATTTCGAGAGTCTAAATGAAGCTGACAGGTTCTATCTTCAAGATTTTGGGATATTCAACACCAATTTTTTAGAGGATGAGTTTACCATACGCATACGCATCCCCGGCGGAGAGATAAGTGCCCAGATGTTTCAAGAGATAGCCGACATCGTAGATGAGTATGACTTGACCATTATACTAACGGCAAGATCCGGCATACAGCTTCACGACGTAGACGTAGATGATGTATTGGATATCCATAAACGCATAAACGCTCTTGGAGTCACAACCTGGCAGAGTTTCGGCGATAACGTTAGGAACATAGTTACCGACCCTTATGACGGGTGCGGAGAGTTTAGCGAGATAGAGACTTACCCTATAGTTGTGCAGATGCACGACTACATCATAAAAAATCCGCGTTATGTGGGAATGCTTCCCCGCCGTGTCTCGGTCGGTATATCGGGTAACCGCGCGAATGTCACCTCATTTTTTGCAAATGACATATATTTTGCACTTGCTAAAAAAGATGGTGTGTTCGGATTTAACGTATATATGGGCGGCAAAAACACCGAAGTCGCAAAGAGCGCAGATATATTTTTACTCAAAGATGAAGTATTTGATTTTTTTAAAGCTTTTGTAGAGGC
This sequence comes from Sulfurimonas crateris, assembly GCF_005217605.1. Classification (NCBI taxonomy): domain Bacteria; kingdom Pseudomonadati; phylum Campylobacterota; class Epsilonproteobacteria; order Campylobacterales; family Sulfurimonadaceae; genus Sulfurimonas; species Sulfurimonas crateris. The sequence goes on from NZ_SZPX01000004.1 coordinate 40,284, forward strand.
ATTTTATCTTCACGGTTCACGATTTTCACGCGCTAAAACACGCATCTTTCATATGATCGAAGATATTGGGATGGAGGGACTCAAAGCTTACATTAAAAAAGAGTACAAAAAAGATTTTCAAAGCCAAGGCGAATTGATACTTGAGAAAAAGGAGTTTAGTGAATTTCACAAACTCAAAGACGGCACCTACGCTTTTTGCTACCAAACAGATTTTTCTAGACTCAAGACAGACGAGATAAAAGAGATTGCCGACTTTGCGACGAAAAACAGCCTCAAAATAAGATTTGGAATAGACCAAAACATCTATCTTTTAGGATTAAAAGAGCCCTCTTCTCCTCTAAGATCACAAGCGCTCAGCGAGACGATCGTCGCATGCGCAGGAAATCTCTGCCCATACGCCGTTTGGAGCATCAAAGATGAGACATCCTACCTTCCGCTTGATAAGATAAATGAACATCGCATACAAGTAGGTTTTTCTGGTTGCGCAAAGGGTTGCGGCAGACATAGACATACCGACATAGGTCTTATAGGTCTTAAGACGAACAATTTCGGAGATACCGAAGGGGGAGCTAGAATATTTCTCGGCGCTCTACACTCAAACGGAGCATCGGTTGGACGACAACTCTTCTCAATGGTTCCCTTTGTTCATCTGCATGAGACGGTATCTCTTGTCATAGAACTCTTTGAACTTAGCGGATACAAAGATTTTGAAGAGTATGCAAGCAATGTTTTAATTCACTGCAGCGAAGAGTTTTTATCTTTGTGGGTTTTGGCAAATCTTGAGACAAACAGTACTATTGCCGTGCCCAAACTGGGTAGTATACAAAGTTTTGAGTATGAAAAAGAGTTGCTTAAAAAAGAGTTTGCAGAGCTTGATTTCTGGGAGCATGTGGATGAGAATTTTCATGACGGGGTGAGTTACCTTAGCAAAAAACTATGGACCATTGAGGGTGAAGACCCGCATTATAAACCAAAAATAGAGAGAACTAACTTTCGTTAAAAGAGAGCTGATAGCCGACACCTTTTACATTTTTTATCAATTTTTTTGAGGTTTTGGCTCTAAATCTTCTAATAAATGTTCTTACTCTCTCATCGCTTACCTCTTCGCCCCATAAACTCTCTTTTATTTCGTTGTCATCAACGACTCTGTTTTTACCCTCAAGCAAAAGAGCCAAAAACTTTGTCTCATTTTTAGAGAGCGGCACATATCTATCGTTTTTATAGAGAGAACTTGTACCCTTGTTAAAAATGAATCCATCGCCCAGTTTTATAGATTTTTTACCGAGCTTTGGCGTTATAGCTCCTATATACTCCAAAACCTCATCAGGATCAAAAGGTTTTAAAAAGTATTTTGTTATCCCGATGTCTATGGCGCTAAAGAGCTTCTCTTTCTCGCTAAATGCGCTAAGTATTATGATCGGTGTTTTTGGACTTATCTGCTTTATCTCTTTTGCCATATCAAGCCCTGAGAGACGCGGCATCATAATGTCGGTAATGACAATATCAGGTTTTGTTTTTTTAAAGAGCTCCAACCCCTCTACCCCGTCAACAGCAACTATAAAGCTGTGAAAGTTATCGCCTATAGCATCTTTTAAAAGCCTTGCAAGATTCTCTTCATCCTCTACAAGTAAAACCTTAATCTCTTTTAACGCTCTGTTTTTCATATTACCTCAATGGAATTTTTATGCTAAATGTAGTAGAGTTTTTTTTACTCTTAACATCAAGAGTTCCGCCAAGTCCCTGCTCACAGATCATTCTTGACATAAAGAGCCCCAAGCCCGTTCCACGGCTTTTGTGCTTTGTCGTAAAATATGGCTCAAATATCTTCTCCAGATTATCTTTAGCTATTCCGCCTGCATTGTCCTGCACTTCGATTACGGCAAAAGAGTTCTCTTTTTTTGTAGTTATAGCTATCTCTCTAAGAAGAATACTGTTATGGATAAAGGCATCTTTTGAGTTGTTTATAAGGTTTATAATGACCTGTGTAAGTTCGTTTGTAATCCCCAATACCTCAATATCTTCAAAATCCGTCTTTATTATTATCATCTCATCATTTATCATGTTCTCTAAAAGTACAATCGACTCTTGGATGCTCTCACTTATATTAAAATAATACTTCTCCTTATCGGGAGAAAAAAAATTTGTAAAATCATCTATGGTCTCAGACATGTTTTTTATAATATGTTTGCTCTCCAGATAGAACTTGTTAACATCCTCTTCATTACTGTTTTGAAGCGCTTTTTTTATATTGAACATAGCCAAAGAGAGCTCTGTTAGCGGCTGTCTCCACTGATGGGCGATATTTGCGAGCATCTGACCAAGACTTGCGTGGCGTGACTGCCAGAACATCATACGCTGCCGCTCTTCGTTCTTTACTATCTCCTCCTGCACACGCTCTTCGAGGGTCTGATTCAGCTCCTTTAACTCTCTGGTCTGCTCCTCAACCCTCTTCTCTAAACTTCTGTTTAGCTCCTCATACTGCGCCTCTTTTTTTATAAGCTCCTCTCTTAGAAGCATCTCTTTTGTCACGTCGTATCTAATGGCTATATACTCGGCTATATTTTGGCTCTCATCAAGTATGGGGATTATCGTGGTGTTTACGTAGAATGTGCTGCCGTCTTTTGCAAGGTTTTTAACGGTAGCTTTGTATATGTTTCTGTTTTTTATGGTCTCCCAAAGAAGAGCAAACTTCTCCTTAGCTACATCAGGATGCCTTACGATGTTGTGGTTCTTGCCAAGCAGTTCATCTTTTGAGTAACCGCTGATCGCGCAAAACTCATCGTTTACGAACGTTATTATTCCGTTTACATCCGTTTTTGAGATTATATTGCTCTTCTCAATGGCCTCTTTATACTGCTTTAACATCCGAGGCTACTTTAACTCGCTCCAGTTGTCTCCGATGTTCATACTGGCCTTTAGCGGGATATTTAGCTCCATAATGCTTTGCATGATCTCTTTAAATCTCTCTCCCAAAGAGTCTGCTTTTTCTTCATCTACCTCAAATATAAGTTCATCGTGGATCTGAAGAAGCATTTTGGCATCAAGTTTTTCATCCTCTATTACTCTATGTATCTTGTTCATACTCAGTTTTATAAGGTCACTTGCACTTCCCTGAAAAACTGTATTTACAGACTCCCTCTCATAAGCCGCTTTAAACATAGGCGCAGCGTTCTTGTAGTCAAAGTATCTTCTGCGCCCCAAAAGAGTCTCTACATATCCCATCTCCTTAGAATCTTCGACTATTTGACGGAAATAGGCTCTGACACTCGGAAAACTGTTAAAGTACTTCTCTATTATCTCTTTAGCCTCTTTTGTTGTTATGCCAAGAGTCTCGGAGAGTTTCTTCTGCCCCATTCCGTAAAGAAGTCCGAAGTTTACCGTTTTGGCGATATTTCTTTTTGCATCCGCCGCATCCTCGCCAAAGAGAGCAACCGCGGTCTGGCGGTGTATATCTTTGTCGCTCTTAAATGCATCTACAAGCACCTCATCTTTTGTAAAGTGCGCAAGAAGTCTAAGCTCTATCTGAGAGTAGTCTATACCGATAAGTTTTTTACCCTTTGGCGCGATGAACGCTTCTCTTATTTTTGTGCCAAGCTTTGTTCTTGTCGGAATATTCTGCAAGTTAGGGTTCTTTGAGCTAAGTCTTCCCGTAGCCGTTCCAGTATGGACAAAAGATGTATGGATACGCCCCTCTTTATCTGTGCTTGCAAGTTTGAGAAGCGGCTCAATATATGTAGAGAAGAGTTTATAGACCTCGCGGTACTCCAAAAGATGAGGAATTATCTCATGCTCATCTTTTAACAAACTTAGAACCTGCTCATTTGTCGAGTATCCGGTCTTTGTTTTTTTGCCGGTAGGAAGACCCATATCCTCAAAAAGTACAACGCCCAGCTGCTGCGTTGAGTTTATGTTAAACTCTCTGCCTGCCAAAGCATATATCTTGGCAGTCAAGTCGCCCAGAGTCTCTTTGACCTCAACCAAAAACTTCTCTAAAAAGGCACTGTCAAGAGCGATCCCCTCTCTCTCCATTGTAAGAAGCGTTTGAATAAAAGGAAACTCGACCTCTGCTGCCTCTTTTATAAGATGCTTTGCACCCTGAGCCTCTAATTTTTCCAAGAGAAGATGATAAAGCTTCAGAGTTATCACTGCGTCTTCTGCGGCATATTTACACGCATCTTCAAGAGCAACGCCCGCAAATGTCTCACCTTTTTTTACCGTATCTTTATATGAGAGCATCTGATGATTTAAAAGCTTGTCAGAGAGTTTGTCCAAAGAGAGTCCTCCCTCAGGATCTACAAGCCATGCAAGGATCATAGAGTCTGCAAAAATAGCCAGTTTGCTCTCTTGTAAAAATCTGCAGACAAAATGCAGATCGAACTTTATGTTGTGTCCTACCACGCGTGACTCAAATATCTTCTTTATCGCTTTTGCAGCCGCGTCACGGCTTATCTGCTCGGGCACTCCAAGGTAAAAGTGGGCAATCGGAACATAAAACCCTTCATTATGCTCAAAACTAAAGCTAAAACCGACCAGAGAGTCACTCTCATAATCAAGCCCTGTTGTCTCCGTATCAAATGCGACAACACTCTCTTTGTCCAGTGAGCCAAGGACTCTATTAAGTTCCTTCTCATCCGTTATCAAAGTTGTTTTAAAGTCGATTTTTTTATCGCTCTGTATCTGTGTCTCTATTTTTTCGACCGCTCTTTGGTGCGTCTCGTCACTAACCATCTTTTTTGCCTGCAGAGTTCTTAGTATCGCATTTTGCTCATACTTTACAAGTTCGTCATAGATGTTTAAAAAAGGGTGCTCGACATCCATCTTGTAATCTTCAAAGTCAAAACTATCCAGCGCATCCTCTCTTAGAGTTACAAGCTCTCTAGACCTATAAGCGTCTGCTTTAAACTCTATGAGTTTTTTCTGAATACCGGGAGGTTTTACTTCGTCTATGTTTGCGTAGATGTTATCGAGGGTTTTATACTCTACCAAAAGCTTCTCGGCCCCTACTTTTCCTATCCCTTTAACGCCGGGGATATTATCTGCAGAGTCGCCTAAAATAGCCTGATAATCTATGAACTGTTTTGGAGATATACCGTACTTTTCCAAGCAGGCATCCTCATCCATCACTTTTTTCTTTATGGCATCTACCAGTACTACTTTACCGTCATCTATCAGCTGAAAAAGGTCCTTATCGTGAGAGACAACCCTTACGTTATAACCCTTATCTTTTGCAAAATGCACAACGGTAGCGATTATATCATCCGCCTCGTAACCTACGCGTCCAAGGGTCTTATACCCCATCTTGTCTATCCACTCAATAGCGATCGGAAGCTGCATCATAAGCTCTTCTGGAGGAGCTACTCTGTGTGCTTTATAGTTTGAATCTATATCATTTCTAAAAGTTGGACCTTTTGAGTCAATAGCAAATATAAGATAATCGCTGTCATGCTGTTTTTGAAGAGTGGAGATAAAGTTTGTAAAGCCTGTCAGGAGTCCTGTAGGAAACCCTTGGCTGTTTTTAAGATACTGCGGAAGAGCGTAAAAACTGCGGAAAAAGAAACCGAACGTGTCAATTATTGTAACTGTTTTGCTCATTCCTCTGACTTGTCCGCAACATGAGAGATAGCATCTTCTAAAAGAGCAACATCATACCCTGCATCTGCAGCTTTTTTAAGACCAAAATTAATAGACATATCAGAGAATGGTTTATTTACGGGCACTATCGTTTTTACTATATTTAGAGCCATTGAGTACTCTTTTATACTATCAGGTGCCGCAGCTGGATTATCTGAGTACTTTATCATCTCAATAAAATTAGAATCAAATCCCCAATGTTTAAACACCAGTGCCGTAACCTCTCCACACGTTGCGTTGGAGTAGGCTTTCTCGACCATTGCGATATTGTTGGAATTTTCAATTTCACTTGAGAAGCTGATCGTCTCATCATTTTGAATCACTTCACTGGCAATGAGAATCTTTCCTGTCTCTTGCAAAAAAGCAGCAAGGTAGAGCTCTTCTGCTTTGCGTCTATCTACTTTTTTGTACCAGCTAAACATCAATGCAGCTTGAAGTGAAGATATCTTTGCAAACTCTTCTGACGTGATACAGTATGGCTGCATATCAACATTTAAAAGTTTTTTGATCGAGTTGCCTATCGCTATTGAACGGGTCATATTCATTCCAAAAAGGCTTACCGCCTGAGCGGCATTTTTAATCTCTCTTCCAAATCCGTAAAGCGGAGAGTTTGCTATTTTTAGAATATTGGCAATGATCATAGGGTCATGTTCTATAGCTTTTGCCATATCTTTTATAGTCGAATTCTCATCGGCATAAATTCTGTTTATCTCTATGATAGTAGTAGAGAGAGGGGGGAGTGATTTTATGCCATCAATAATTGAACTTTTCAAAGTTATACCCTTTTTTTTAGCATCTATTATAGCAGTTTAAAAATAAAATTTACTTAGTGTGGCACTCTGTCAATGTTTTTTCAGCTCTGACTATATAGTCATATCCGTCGTAAAGGGTGTATATACCGTAGATTATCACCGCGAATGAAGAAAGGCTCATCATCATATTTCTAAAGTTCATAGCGCTTGATAGTGATGCTAAAAACCCAAGCGAAAACATTGCAGGAATAGTGCTAAGACCAAATATTGCCATAACTAAAGCGCCATAAAATGGACTTGCCGTACTTGCCGCAGTTATTGCAAAAAAGTATACAAATCCGCACGGCAAGAGACCGTTTAGCATACCGAGAGTAAAAAAGCTAAAGTTTGACCTTGAGTTTAAAACCCTTTTAAATATATCTTTATAGAGCGGTGATGAAGAGAAGGAGTGCTCTATAAGTGTGAGAAACTTTATCTTGCCCATCAAAGAGAGACCCGCTAAAACCATAGCTATACCCGCCAGAATGAGCATTATGCCGTTTGCAGTATTGCTAAAGGTCACAACTCCGCCTAGTGCTCCAAAAATCGCACCCAAAACAGAGTAGGTAAAAACCCTGCCAAGAGAGTAGAGCAGATGAGCGGTTGATTGTGAGACTTTGGAACTTTTAGGATCGATCTTTATGGTCGAGTAAGCCAATACTATGCCGCCGCACATCCCTATGCAGTGCCCAAACGAGCCCAAAAAAGCGATGCTGATAATGCTTAAAATATTTACGGTTTCCATTCTCTTTTTCTATCTTCCTAAAAGCTGTTTTCTAATTGCAGGATTTTGCAAGGTCTCACCTCTTAAAACTCTAAGACGCATTGTATCAAAATCAACAAACTCATCTGCTTTTTTTTCATAAGCGCCAAAACCGTAACCCATCGGAGTCTCATCTCGCAACGAGTAAAAAGCCTCTTTTGCATCTATCCATCTTTTCGTGTCTCTGCTCATAACCCATATTTTCGCACTCTCTCTAAACTCTTTATCTTCAAGCCATTTGACAAATCCGCCGTGGTCATGAAAAAACCAAGTTTTTCCGCTTTTTATAATAACCTGAGAGGCGTCTTTTAACTCATCAATTACCATTCCGCAATCGCTGTCTTGGTAGATGCCAACTTCCATCTCAATCGGCAGCTGCTTAAGATTCCCATCCTTTACTACTATCATCCTTTTGCCTGATGCCAAAGAGAAAAATATTGACGTTATTATCCCAACAAAGAGAAGTAAAATAAAAATAGGTGTAAATTTTTTCATCACAAACCTTTAACTTAAATAAATATAAATTTTATACACTTTTTGTTACATTTGTGCTAATTTTGGATGGAGGCTCATCTTCTTTTTTTTCCTTTTCCCAAATCATCATACATCAAAAATTTCTCCAGATCTTTTTTTAGAACCAGATCAAGACCATCCCATATCTTTTTTTTAATCTCATATCTGGGCGGATCTTCCTCTTTGCTCTTTTTAATATCTCTTATTAGGTAGTGGTAACGTACGATCTGTTTTGTATAATCGCTTATAAACGGCCAATTTTTGATTATCTCGTAACTTCTCTCTTCATGGTCCGTAAAGCTGTATTCGCCAAACTCTACATCCTCATCATCTTTTTTGTATGCACAGCAGGGCTTGCCTATATCGTGAAGAACTCCCGCTGCAAAAAATCTGAACTCACCCGCTTTTAAGATATGGTATAAAACCCGAAGAGTATGCACCAAAACTCCATGCTGATGCCACTTGTTTTGCACAAAAAAGAGTGATTCTAAAAATTCTCTTGAGAAAAAAGTGTTCTTTACTCTCTTCATAGAATCTCTTTTGCCATAGGGTGACACACCTCGAGAGTCTCTTTGAGGTCCTGCTTTTGAATGTGTGTGTATATCTGCGTCGTCAGAAGAGAAGCGTGCCCTAAAAGCTCTTGAACGACACGCAGATCTGCTCCGCCGGATATCAGCGAAGTAGCATAGGAGTGGCGCAGAACGTGCGGAGATACTCCCAAGTATTTTTGAGTGATCTTATATGCGGAGATACGGCTTAGTCTTGTACCCTTGTAGTTTGACCAAACAACTCCGTCATCTCTCTTCTTCTCATCCAAGTAACTCTGCAGAGCTTTAATAGCGACCTTTGCGATTGGAACCATTCGCTCTTTCTCTCCCTTTGCGTGTCTGACATGAAGCCACTCGCCCTCAATATCCTCTCTTTTTAGAGCCAGACATTCGCTTATTCTTGTGCCTGATGCATATAAAAAAAGGATGAGCGCATAGTCACGAAGTCCTGTAATTGTGCTTTTGTCAATAAGATTCAAGCCGTTTTGGATCTCTTTGTAGGAGAGGAACTTCGGAAGAAGTTTTGGGATTTTTGAGAATTTTAGTTTTGTCTTTTCATCTGAAAATCTGTTTTTGTAACAGAAGTCAAAAAAGGCGTTTACTGAGGAGAGTTTTCTGTTGAGCGTTCTTCTGTTTTTATATTTGCCTAGAGCGCTAAAGAGCGATGCAGAGTCAAGCTCTATTAGAGGCTTACCCAGACTCTCCTCTAACGCCGAGAGATCACTGCTATAAGCCTGAACGCTCTTTTTACTTAAAGCCTTTATAACACTTACGTACTCTATAAAAGCCTCTAGCTCATTTGACATCGCTTACTCTACCGAGATATACTCATCATCCACAAAGAAAATTTTTCCGTCAATATATACATACCCTTCATCTATGCATGCGTCATAAACTGCATATTCCAAAAGATCTTTTGAAAGCTCAATTATGTAACCCTCTTTCTCTAAGGCGTACAGTTTATCATTGTGTACTATCATCCCCAAAAAGTGAGCGAAAGGGAACTTTGCAGATGCATTTTTCTGCAGGTCGGAGTTCAGAGATACGATCTCGCCCTGTTTCGTAGCTATATAGATGTTTCTATCATCTGAGACAACATCTCGTATGTCAAAATCGGCTCTTATCTCTTTTTGTCCTAAAGAGAGTAGTTTATTTCCCGTAGCTGCGATTATCTTGTTATCTAGAAGATTGAAATATATTACATTGTTAAAGTGCTCTTCGGAGCTTACAATGACCGTTCTGAGTTTTTTCTTAGCTTGTGAGTTTATGATTACCACTTTTCCGTCGAGTGTTGAAAAAATGACCAAATCATCTCTAATAAATGGCTTTATGATCTTTGAGTTTACCACTATCGGAGCGTTGCCCTGCTCTTTTAGAAGAAGTGATTTGTCGGCTATGGAGTAGAGTGCCATCTCGTTGTTTGCAAAAAGAACGGCTAAGAGATCATCTTTTATTCCCGCTGTGGCTATTGTTCTCTTTAAACTGAACTTCTCAACCATCTTGCTGTCTGTCGCATAAGCAAGAGTCAGATTACCGTCGATGTCCGCACTCATAACCCATCCGTCGCTGTACCCTAAAAGCTTTTGATCTTCGGGAATAGTTATATCAACCACTCTGCCCTTTACCATGACTTTTCTATCTTCAACCAGTGCCGCATCCGCCGCAACTCCTTGGATAGTTACATCGCTGCCTCCGCAAAACTCCCAATCATCTTTGACATCTGTCGGTTTAAAGACCTCTTTGGAGCTGCACGCACTAAATGCAAATAGTAAAGATGTTATTATCGCAATATAAAAAATTTTCAAAATATTAATTCACTCCATAATGTTTAAGAACAGACACGAGCTCATTTAAAGACGACTCTGCCGAGACTTTTGAAAGCACCGCTTTTGCTTTGTCTACCTTATTCTCATTTAAGAGCATTACAGCACTTTTTACAAGTGCAAGGTCTCTATAGATAGCATTTTGTTTTGATGCGTACTCTTCTAAAGCAGCTGGGTCTCCGGCTAGCTCATACTTAGCAAGGTCACTTACGATCATAGCATTTGAGTTCTTTAGACTATTTAGAGCTGCTGTATCATTGTTGGCAATTGCTTGTGAATAGAGCCACACGTCGTGCAGATCGGGGCTCAATCTTTTAAGCTCAGAGAGAGCAGCACTATCACTTGGGTTGGAGTATAGTTTTGAGAGAGCCTCATTTGCGGCTAAAACCTTCCCCTCTTCATTCATATTATATGCGAAATTCGCACCTACAACCAGAACTACAGCGACAACTGAAGCTATCATGACGTTTTTATATTTCTTTACAAATTTCTCTGTCATTACCGCTTTTTCAAAAAACTTCTCTTCGGAGTTCAACTCCTCTTTAACCATGTTTATATTCTCTTTTAGACTCAAAAATATTCCTTTTTAATCAATAATTTACCAAAAGTTCAAAATAATATCGCATAGTTTGTTAAAGTTTCATCAAATAGATAGATTTTTTTTGCTACAATCTTACAAAAGGGCAGATACAAAGCCCCCAAAAGAGTAGAGGATAGTAGATGCAAGTAGATGACAAACTGTTAGAGAGACTGGAGAAGTTATCATTTTTAAAAGTTTCAGATGATAAAAGAGAAGAGATCATAAACCAACTCTCAGAGATCGTAAGCTTTGTAGACAATTTAAGCGTGCTAAACACTGATAGCGTAGATGACAAATTTGCAATGAGCGATGATGCGACATTTTTAAGAGAGGATACTCCATACTGCAATACAGAGATAAACGAGAGCATTCTTAAAAATTCACCCCTTAGTGATGACGGCTTTTTTGTTGTCCCTAAGATAATCGAGTAGTAGCGCTTTTTTTGCGCTTTGTAGTTAATTTAATAAAACTAAAGGAAACCTGTTATGAGTGATGAAACAAAAAAACCCATAGAGATAAAAAAACTGCTCAAGAGTGTTTTACACTTTGACTCTTCGGATCTACACCTTGTTCCCGGAAGTGAACCGCAGATAAGAATAGACAAATCTCTAAAGCCGCTTAACCTTCCTATTTTAAATGCGAAAGAGATCGAAGAGATGGCTTATGCTCTCATTGAGGATAAGCAGAAGAAGATCTTTGAAGAGAAAAACGAACTTGACTTCTCTTTTGAGCTGGAAAATATCGGTCGTTTTCGTGCGAACTACTACAGAACTATCGGCGGTATCGCTTGTGCGTTTCGTATGATCCCTATCGACATTCCGCCGCTTGAGAAGTTTAACAACAACCCTATTTTTAAAGAACTCGTAAAAAGAGAAAAAGGGCTTATCCTCGTAACGGGACCTACGGGAAGCGGTAAATCTACTACTCTGGCTTCTATGCTTCATGAGATAAACCTTACGGCAAATAAGCACATTATCACTATTGAAGATCCCGTGGAGTTTGTTCACACGAACATAAAATCACTCTTTTCACAAAGAGAGGTCGGTGCGGACACGAACTCATTTGCTACGGCACTTAAATTTGCCCTCAGACAAGATCCAGATGTTATCCTCGTCGGTGAGATGAGGGATAAAGAGACAATCTCCGCTGCTCTAACTGCCGCTGAGACGGGTCACATAGTTTTTGGAACTCTGCATACAAACTCTGCACCTGCGACTATCAACCGTATTATCGACGTTTTTGACGCGGGTGAGCAGGCACAGGTAAGAGCACAGCTTGCATCATCTCTTATATCCGTTATCTCGCAATCTCTTATGCCAAGGATCGGAGGCGGAATCGTTGCTACGCAAGAGGTTCTTATAGCAAATCCTGCTATTCAAAACCTTATCAGAGAGGACAAGGTTCACCAGATCTACTCTCAAATGCAGCTAAACCAGAATGAGACGAATATGACGACTCAAACAGACCAGCTTCTAACTCTTCTTCGCAAGAAGATCATCACCAAAGAGACTGCTATCACAGCCTCGAACAGACCGGAAGAGCTTATAAAAATAATTCACAGTATGTAAAGAGCGGAAGATGCATGGCATCTTCTCTCTTTAACTTTTTCTAAACAATGTAATTCTAAGAATTATGATTATTATTTTTAGCTATATGACCATTTAAGGCTTTTCTTCGCTACGAGGCTTTATTGGATTTGATTTTAATTTTAACAAGTTAGTACTTACTGTATATGTATACAAACTACTTGGAACAAACTGAAAAGTAATATTTTGATAATTTTTTTTATTTTCTACCGATAATGTTGTTACGGTAATTTCCTCATCGGTCAAGTATTCACTATTATTATTAAAAAATTCTACACAATTGTTTAATAAACTGTTGTCACTGAAAGCTCTATCTGTCCATTTTATTTCTACAAACCATTGTGTAGTAAATTGCTCTCCACCACAATAAACTAAATCAATTTCTCCTTTTTTCCATCTAGCATAAAAAAGTCTATCAATATTTTCACTATGCAACCACTGACTATAAATTGCTGTTTCAGTTAATTCTCCCATAAAATCAGAATTAGTATCTATATTGCCAAATAAAGCTGCTCTCATGGAAGGATTTGTCAAATAAATTTTAAAAGTTGTAACTCTTTTTAATCTTTGAGCATTTTGATCTATTCTATAAACACGCTTTATCAAGAAAGCAGCTTCTAAGTATTCTAAATATTTTCTTAATGTATTTTTCGAAATACCAGAACTTTTTGCCAAGGTGTCATAGCTAATCTCTCTTCCTGTATTGTATGCTAACACAGCGAATAGTCTATTAAGTTCTTGTATATCAGATATACCATACAAGCTAGGTAAGTCTCGAAGTAAAACTTTGTCAATAATATCACTTTTAATATACCTAGAACTATCTGACTGTATTTTTTCTGAAAAAACCGCTTCTGGATAACCGCCATAATTTAAATAGTTTATAAATTCTTTATTTAATTCTTTAATATTATCTGTTGAATAAAAATTATTTTCGTCTGTTGGTTTCTTAATCAACTCTTTCTTATTAATAAATCTGATAAATTCTGAGAATGTCAAAGGTGGCAAAATAAAGTCAGTAAATCGTCCTGCTCCAGATTCTTGACTTTTTAGCTTCAACGCAGCAGCAGCTGAACCTGTTGCAACAAACTTGTAAGTAGGGTAAGAATCGACCAATGATTTTAAATGGATTTCCCAATCTTTCAAATATTGTATCTCATCATAAAAAACATAGATTTCTTCATCATCTCTCTTATGAGAAAATTCTTCTACAAAAAGTCTTAATGCTTTCTCAAGAGATAATCCTGTATAAATTGGTGTTTCAATTGATAAATACAAAATATTGTTGCCATTAATATTTTTATTTAAAAGTTCTTGAATTGCATGATAAACAAGTACTGTTTTACCAACTCGTCTTGGTCCCATAAGTATCACTGCTCTATTAACATCTTTGTCTATTATCAAATCGTAAAATGATTCAAAATATGATCTTTTTGGATATTTTGAAACTTGTTTATTTTCTTTATACCCTTTTTCCCACCAAGGATTGTCAAAATAGAGTCTTTCTTTTACTTCATTTTTTGAAATTTCAAACATTGTTTTTTCCTGAATAAGATCAATAAGTTGAGTTTATTTTACAAAATAAACAATTAAGATCAGCTTATTGACCTTATTTTAAAACTAAATCAAATCTTTCATATATATCTAGCTATTATTTGTTAAACTAACTCCAAAATTAATTAGTTAAATAATCAATGTAATTCTAAATATTGTTGTTATACAACTTTTAAAATAAGCATAAATCTATTTAATCTTTAAAACTACTGCTTTCTAAACCTTATCATCTTAAAGCGCTCGCCAAGAAAATTTGGCATTATAAGTATCTTTACTTTTTCAAGCTCTTGCTTGTATATCTCTTCTTTGGCGTTTTCTTTGAGTATCTCCAAAAGCTCCAAGATGCCCATATTTACAAGTGCAACCATCTGAGCCTTTAGCTCTATAAACTCTACTCCCGCTTCTTCATAAGCATCTTTTACGTGCTCGAACGTCACATCGTAAGTTATGTCTGACTTTGCAAAGAGTTCATCTTTTTTTATATTTTCATCGAAGAAAGGGGTAACGTCATGCTTAGCGTAGACTCTTAGCGAAAAGTCTGGACGTGCTTGCATCTCTCCGTAGTCAAAGCTCATAAACTCAAACTTCTCGCACGCGCCTGCCATCTCAATAGCAAACTCTTCGTAACCTACGGCTATCTCGCCTCTGTCTTTATGGTACTTTTTTGCTTTTTGCTCCACCCACTCATCATCCACGTCAAAGATGACTTCATGAGTATCTACTCTGGCACTTTTGCCTTTGTAGTAGAGTTCACACGGAAACGCGTCAAATATCTCGTTAGCTATAAAAAATGCGTTTTTGCACTTCAACTCGCTTAGTGATTTGTAGTGGGTCAGTTTAACAACGTCTCCAAAACTCTCTTTGAAGTAGTTTGCCTGAAACTCCTGAAGTGTCTCAAACCTCTCAATAATTACAAACTCAAAGCTCTCCAAAAGTTTAGGACGCAGCGTGTAGATAAACTCTATGACATCCGCCAAAAAATAGCCGTGATGTGCGCCTATCTCGCATATTGTCGCATCCTCTGCCAAAAAGCCCTCATCGACCAGAGAGATAATATGTTTTGCAACAGCTCCGCCGAAGAACTTGCTCGTACTTACGGAGGTGTAAAAATCCCCGCTCTTGCCTATATCTTTATATGTCGCGTAGTAGCCATCTTTTCCATAGAGCCACTCCGACATATAGTCGCTAAATCTCATCTTTATACATCTCGTAAAGGGTCAGAAGTTCAAGCTGTTTGTCTATCTCATATATTGCTACGTCACTTTTTTGAATCTCAACCGAGTTTTGCAGCAGTTCAACATCATACTTTGTTTTATACCCTGCAGAGTAGAGGTCTCTTGTATCTTCTAAAAGTCTCTCGTAAATATCTCTGTTCTCAACGCTTAAGCTCTTTTTCTTCTCAAAGTTGTCAATATTTTGCATTACCTGCTCATATATCGCTCTAAGCTCTCTTCTTTTATCATCAACTGCAAGTTTTGCTTTTAGATAATCGATCTTGGAAGACTCTACGTCTCTAAAGGTGTTTATATCTATAGGCAGATTTGCTCTAAAGCCTACATTGTAGTAATCTTTTTCGTTTTTTGAACCAAGTTGATATACAGCATCACTTTTATCCCAATTATAACTTGCAGTTAAATTTACACTTGGAAGATATTTTGCAACGGTCACATCTTTGGCATATCTGTTTTTTTCTATCTCGCCCTCGCTCATGCCAAGGACAATATTGTTTTGCAAAAACTGCTCAATACTCAGCATCTCTAAGCTCGGAACATAGGCATTTTCATGCTTCATATCGCTTATTGCGCTAAATTTTGATATCAACCTCTCTTTGCTCGTCTCTAAATCGTAAAGTGCCTGTATTACGATATTTCTATCGATTATTGCACTGTCTAAAAAGCCTGAATCAAGCTGTCCGTTTAAGTACTCCTCTTTTTTCTGCGCAAGGTTTATCTCAGAGTTCTCGATCTGGAGCTTCTGTTTTTCTATTTTAATATCGATCTGTTTTATCTGCATCAAAAGAGAGATAGCATCCTTTACCAGCTTTCTTTTTGCCACATCTACAGAGTAGTCGGAGTAGATCTTAGAGGCCTCTGCCAACTTTATGCCGTAGTAGATGCCACCGCTTTGAAAGATAGGCTGATCCATCTTGATCGAAGCACTCTCGTTTGTCTGCTCATCTCCGTAGGGGTTGCTTTTTGAGTAACTATAGTTAAGATTTAGAGGCGCGATCCACGAATCACGGAGCTTTGAACTCTCTGCCTCATTTTTTTCATAGTCATACTCAAATAGCTCCTTTTTATCCTCCGAGATGTAGCCATCTAGCTGCTCTTGTGATAGAAGCAGCGTACTACAAAGAGCTAAGAGCGCGATTGAGAGCTTTAAAGCCTTCATCTATTTCCTCTTTCGTAATTGTAAGTGCAGGCAGAAGTCTAAGGGTATCACGCCCCGCCTTTAACACTATAGCACCCTCTTCTCTAGCGTTTGAGACTATTTTAGTAAGGGTCTCCGCATCCTTGACGCGCAATCCGCACATCATACCGATGCCCACTTTTGAAGTAAAAATATCTTTATGAGCCTCATAGAAGTTCTCCAGCTCGCTATCAAAGTACTCTATGCCATCTCTAAGCTCTCCGCTCTCATTCATCTCATCTAAAATATCCATAACCTCGCATGCAGCAGTGGTGCTTAAGAAGTTTCCGCCAAATGTTGAACCATGGTCTCCTGCGCTAAAAACCTCTTTTAGAGTGGTCATAACTACACCGATAGGAACTCCGCCGCCAAGACCTTTTGCTAACGTTACGACATCCGGTTTTATCTCATAGTAGTTTGATGCCAGAAACTTTCCTGTTCTGTAAACTCCGGTTTGTACTTCATCAATAATTAAAAGCACATTTTTTTCTTTTAAAAATGCTGCTAGTTTTTGAACAGCTTCTTTATCAAGCGGCTGAACACCGCCCTCACCTTGAACAAGCTCTATCATAACCGCGCATGTATGCTCATCTACGAGAGATGCTACGTGGTTTATATCATCTGCATATACAAAACCGTCAGGATAAGGTCCGAAGTAGTTGTGCATCTTCTCTTGCCCCGTTGCTTTTACCGTAGTGATAGTTCTTCCGTGAAAAGAGTGCTGAAGAGTTATAACTTTGTATCTCTTTATCTCTCCATCTTTCTCGCCGAACTTTCTAGCTATCTTTATAGCTCCCTCGTTTGCTTCTGCTCCACTGTTTCCAAAGAAGCACTTCATATCGTATCCGCTTGCTTCAACTATCTTTTGTGCCGCACGAGCCTGCGGAGCGATGTAGTAAAGATTTGAAGTGTGCGTAATATTTGATATCTGCTTGCATATTGCATCATTTACTCTCTTGTTTGCATGACCCACGCTGCATACGGCTATTCCAGAAGCAAAATCTATATATTCTCTTCCATCGGCATCAACCAACTTAGCGTTATTGCCGCTTACAAACTCCACATCTGCTCTTGCATAGGTAGGTAGAACATACTTTTTATCCAGATCCATTATATTACTCATCTATTGTTATCTCCACTCTGTTTTCTTGAAATATGGCACTCTTTGTATAGAGTGCATGTTTTGAAGTTGTTAAATTATTAACGCCTCTTGTTCCGCTGTATATCAAAACGCAATCCTCACGCAGATCATCACTCAGTTTCACCTTAAGTTTAACACTTCCAGATGCCGAAGATACGACCACCGTATCGCCTTGCCTAAATCCCAAAGAGCTGTGCAGATATACATGTTCATCTCTGTGAAATTGAGAGTTCAGACTTGTCTGGCTCTTAGATGTTATGAGATAAAATCCGCTCATCTCTTCATCCGCCTTTGAGTCAAGTTCATCTAAAAAGACAAACTCACCGTCGTCGGTATCAAAACCCTCTTTATACGGCACCTCTTCCCTGTTTTCGACATACCATGAACCGTCTATCTTTTGAACCGCAAAATTTTTAAAATGCTTTAGGTAAAACTCTTCGCTCTCAAGTTCAATTCCAAACTCTTTGCATAGATAAGAGGTCAGATCATACTCGCTTATTCCGATGTCGCTTTGTGTCACTTTTGGCATAAACGACATAACGTTGTGTGAGTATGATGTCCTTACGTCATCTTTGTACAAAAAGCTTTTAGCAGGAATTATCAGATCGGCGATCTCGCTCGTCTCATTCTCATAAAGTCCGAAATATACTACATTTTCAACTTTGCCTATCGAACTTTTTACTCTTTGTGAATCCGGCATCTGTGAGAGCGGATTTGCACCCTGAATAAACACGGTTTTAAAATCGCTAAACTCGGTATTTACCTTTGAGACTCTTTTTGCTTTTTTGTTAAATGGCGACTCCATACCCTCTCTTGATGCACCAAGATAGCTTACACCGCACCCCTCTTTTCCAAAAAGACCAAGCATCGCCGCAAATGCATCAATAGCTCTCATAACATCAACGCCGTTGCTATACTTCTGTATTCCCACACCGCAAACTATGGCTACTTTTCTCTCTTTTACCGTAGCTAGGATATCCCCGATCTGTCCCAGAGATACGCCTATCTGATCCAAAGTAGCTTTAATCCTTATATTTTGCGTCAGCTCGTAGTAATCCTCATACTCGCTTGCGAACTCCTCTAAGAACTCCTCGTCGCATCCGTTTTCAATATGCAAAAAACGACTCAGCAGCATGGCAAGGTAGATGTCGCAGTTTGGCTTTATCTGAATATGCAGATCCGCCATCTTTGCCATTTTTGTTTTAACGGGGTCTATAACGATAACAGCTTTATCTTTTATAAGAGGCAGAAGATGGCTTGATGTCGCATGAGGGTTTCTGCCCCAAAATATTACGACCTCAGATTTTGCCACTTCGCTAATTGGCATATTTTTATTACTGCCTCTTCCCTCGATTATTCCTGCCTCACCTGCTCCGTCACACAGACTCCCCTCAGTCAAAACGGCTCCGTATGAAGCAAAAAAGTGGTCTGTAACTTCCTGCATCAAAGCGAAATTTCCGCTTCCTCTGTAGTGAAGCACTTCGCTTTTATCGCACGATGAGATAATCTCTTTTAGTTTTAAAAGAGCCTCATCAAGAGTTATCTCTTTGCCCATGTAACGCGGCTTTTCAATAGTCTCATATTTTTCATAATGATTCATATGAGGACATAAAAAACCCTGCGTATGCCCATCTTTTAGACCCTTTAACCTACCCTCTTCATATACTATCTCGCAAGCGTCATAGCAATCAAGCGGGCATGCGGTAATACTACTCATTCTTTAGTTCTACTTTTACAAGCTTAGAGAATAGTTTTGGCGAGTCCGTTACTATCTGAGCCATATATTTAGATATGTTTTTGCTGTCGGCAATATTTAAAAGCCTTGAGACTCTGTAAGAAGTTTTTTCACCGTCGATATATATAACTCTTTTTTTTGCATCTAACACGTCCTCTTCATCCAGATATATGCTAAGAAGCGCTTTTGAAGTGTCGGCTATTTTAGCTAGCGGAGTGGCAACGCCCACAACCTGACCTGGTTTTACCATCATCTCATAAAGAACGAAGCCCTCTGCAACCAAGTTTTTATCTTTGATACTTCTTGTGAGTTGTACTTCTCTTAGTCTTAAGTCTGATATCTGAACTTTTAAGTTCTGGATCTCTTTTCTTGTGTTTAGGTAGAGATTCTCACTTGCAATAAGGTCATAAAACTCTCTGTCTTTCTCAACAGAAGACTTGAACTTAAGAGGCTCTATTTTTCTGTAGTTCTCTCTTTTTCTAACAAGCGAATCTTCAAGATTGACCAAAACAGCCTCGCTCATCTCCAGAGAGTTTGTTATATACATAAGCTTCTCTTTTATGAGTCTAAGCTCTTTCTCATCCACTTCTGAATCGATCTTTATATAGGGTTTAGATGTGAGAACAGTTCCAACCAAAGCCTCATCGGCACTCAGCACTAAACCCGAAATGTTTGCCGAGATATCCCTTACCTCGTAAGGCTCAACTTTAGCATAGTATATTTTTGCGTGCGAAAGAGTAAGAAGCAAAGCAAATAGAGTAAAAATTTTCATTCAATACCTTTTAGGTTACCATTAATTAAGCGCATTTTACCATTTCATTATTAACATTCAAGCATATTTCATCATAATTTTGGTACCATCTGCTACTAGTAAAAGTATACCTCAAAGGCTTTAAATGTCCGTTTTAGAAAATGTCGACGCTGCTACAAATCTGGCAAAAAACAATGAACTGCAACTCTTGGTATTTAGGATCAGCGACAAAAGTGAAGCTGCTTACTATGCTATAAATGTTTTTAAAACTCGCGAAGTTGTAGAATCAAAAAATCACTTTATCACGCAGATTCCCTCATCCCACAGGATGTTGGAGGGCACTATCGTTCTGCGCGGAATGCAGATCCCCATACTAAACCTCCCTCTTTGGCTTGGAACAACACTAAGTAAAGATGAAGTAAGCAGATCAAATATACTTGTCTGCGACTTTAACGGCGTAGTGATCGGGCTTAGAATTATGTCTGCATATAGAGTGTTAAAGAAGAACTGGAACGAAATGCACGCTCCTGAGAGTTATAGAATGGGAGAGAACAACGTAGTTATCAACGATACAAGGCTTGAAGACGGTAGCCTCTGTCTTGTTTTGGACTATGAGAAACTCTTAGCAGACGTTATCCCTCAAGCTATGGTAAATGTGCTTGAATCACCTGCAAATCTAAAAGATCTGCAGATACCGAGCAAACTTAAAAACGGTACCGTTTTGGTGGCAGAGGACTCTAAAACGGCTCAAAAACATCTAAAGCAGATCTTTAACAATGCAAATCTCTCTATGAAGCTCTTTGAAAACGGAAAGCTTCTTGTTGATTATATAAACTCACTCGGGGACGACGCCTCAAAAATACCGGCGGTCATCACCGATATCGAGATGCCTGAAATGTCAGGATTTACGGTTGTAAAACTGCTTAAGAGCTCATCTAAAACAAAAAATATACCTGTTATCGTAAACAGCTCCATGACGGGTTCGAACAATAAAAGAGAGGCTGAAGTACTAGGAGCGGACGGCTTTATAGATAAGACAAAGAGTCAAAATATCATACCGCTTATAGTGGAAGTGATGAATATAAAAAATAGCTAGTTTTGATCTTTTTAAAAGTTCATACTCCGATCTGGAGTATGAAATAGATTAACTAAATAGCGAGATAAGAATACCCGCAGCAACCGCTGAACCGATAACACCTGCAACATTTGGACCCATTGCATGCATTAGAAGCATATTTGAGCGGTCATACTCCATACCTACTTTGTTAGATACACGAGCCGCCATAGGAACCGCGGAAACACCTGCTGAACCGATAAGCGGATTTACCTTGTTTCCAGGGAAGAGGTTCATGATCTTAGCCATAATAACACCTGCAGCAGTTCCTGCTGAGAATGCTACAACACCAAGAGCTAGAATCGCCAAAGTATCTGCAACCAAGAACTGATCAGCCGCCAGTTTTGAACCGACCGCTAATCCTAAGAATATAGTAACTATATTAATAAGCGCATTTTGCATAGTATCTGATAGTCTATCAACAACACCGCTCTCTTTTAAGAAGTTACCAAACATAAATGCACCGATAAGAGGCGTAGCATCAGGCAGAACCAAGATAGCAAGCACTAAAACCATAATCGGGAAAACCAACTTCTCCAAACGAGAGACATGACGAAGAGTACTCATCTTAATTCTTCTCTCTGCATCATTTGTAAGTGCTTTCATAATTGGAGGCTGGATTATAGGAACCATCGCCATATATGAGTATGAAGCAACCGCAATAGCGCCCAGTAGTTCCGGCGCGAGCTTTGATGCAATGAAAATAGAGGTTGGACCGTCAGCTCCACCGATAATTGAGATCGCAGAAGCTTGCTGCAACGTAAAATCGAAGATAGGCGTATACTGTGCAAGAGCAACAGCTCCAACCAGTGTCCCGAATATCCCGAACTGTGCAGCTCCGCCTAGAAGTGCAGTCTTAGGATTAGAGAGAAGAGGACCGAAGTCGGTCATCGCTCCAACACCCATAAATATCAGGATAGGGAAAAACTGATTTGCCAAGCCCATCTCATACATAATCCCCAAGAAACCGTCAGGTCCTGCGATTCCTGCAACTGGAATGTTTGCCAAAAGACCGCCGAAACCTATAGGCAGAAGAAGCAGAGGCTCAAAGCCCTTTGCAATTGCCAGATAAAAAAGCACAAATGCAATAAGTATCATGATGATTCTACCCCAAGACTTGTGGAAGTCACTCATCTTCTCGCCGTGAGAACTTAGCTCATCCGGATTTGGGCTGACAAAAGCTTTTATACCCGTAGAGTTTACAAAACCCCCTACCATCTCACCGAATGATTGAGTTTGATATGTCTCCTCTTTATGAGTAGAAGCTCCGGATGCAGCATCTGCCCCAGCGCTTGCATACATCGTTGTAGCGCCTATGAGCATTACAAAGGTAAATAGTTTTATTATGATAAATCTCATACTTATTATCCTAGCACTGCTACGACTTGACCTTCGACTACTTTATCATTAGTAGCAACATTGATAGATTTAATAACACCGCCTTTTGGTGCTACGATATCAATCTCCATCTTCATTGACTCTAGGATCATAATCACATCACCCTCGTTTACGCTTTGACCCGGATTAGCGACTATCTTCCAAACATTGCCCGGAAGAAGTGCTTTTATATCTAAAGAGTTTCCTGATGATTGAGCAGCTTTTGGAGCCGACGTCTCAGTCGCTTCTCCGTTTACCTCTGTGACTTGAATATTAACGTCACCCTCTGCTACTTGAACACTAAATTTTTGACCGTCAACTACGACAGTATAGCTTCCATTACCCATTTTTGAACTTCCTTCTTCTTTTTTCATTGTTGATATTTTTCTAACATTTAACTCTCCCTCTCCCTTAAGAAAAGCGATACCTTTATCGTGACAAGCTGCAGCTATGAAGATATTCTCTTCAGTTATCTCGATATTTTCCTCTTTTAGTCTGTTTATCCAGTTAGCCAGAGATTTGCTCTCATCTGCATTTGCAAGATCCAGAGCTTTTTCAGTTGTCGGCGGCAATCCAAGTTTTTCAGATGCAATTCTTACAACTTCAGGATCCGGTGCAACAGGAGTTTTACCGAAATATCCAAGAACCATCTTTCCATAACCAGGAGCAATCGCGTTCCATGGTCCTTGCATAACGTTGTTAAGTGCTTGCTGGAAGTAGAATTGAGAGACAGGAGTAACAGATGTACCGTAACCGCCCTTCTCTACAACCTCTGTCATAGCCGCAATAACCTCTGGAAATCTATCCAAAATATCATTATCGCGCATCATCTGAGTATTTGCAGTAAGCGCGCCTCCAGGCATTGGAGAGAATGGAATAATAGGAGAGACCATCGTCGCTTCAGGAGGCATAAAATAGTCTGAGAGACAATTTTGAAGCTCTTTTTCGTATGTTAATATCTTGTTTATCTCTAATCCGCCAAGGTCATAGTCCATACCTTTTGTAGCGTGAAGCATTGTTAAGATATCAGGCTGGCTTGTTCCGCCGCTTACAGGAGAAGCTGCCATATCAATACCGTCTACACCTGCTTCTAATGCTGCCATATACGCAGCAACAGAGACACCTGCCGTCTCATGAGTGTGAAGTCTTAAGTGTGTTCCCTCAGGAATAAGACGTCTAGCCATCTGGATAGTCTCAAACACTTTTTGAGGATTTGAAGTTCCTGAAGCATCTTTAAAGCAGATGCTGTTATAAGGTATACCACTGTCTAATATCTCACGAAGTGTTCTTTCGTAAAACTCAACAGTATGAGCACCGTAGCACCCCGGAGGAAGATCCATCATTGTCACAACGATCTCATGTTTTAGCCCGTGATGTACGATTCTCTCACCTGAATATTTTAAATTTTCTACGTCATTAAGCGCGTCAAAGTTTCTAATTGTAGTAGTACCATGCTTTTTGAACATCTTTGCGTGAAGATCGATAAGCTCTTTTGAACCAGTATCTAGCATTACCGTATTGACACCGCGCGCCAATGTCTGAAGGTTTGCGTCTGGTCCAACTATCTTGCGAAACTTGTCCATCATCTCAAATGCATCTTCTCTTAAGTAGAAATACAGAGATTGAAACCTCGCCCCTCCGCCAAACTCAAAGTGTGTTATTCCCGCAGTTTTTGCAGCTTCTACTGCCGGGAAGAAGTCGTTCATAAGTACACGACCGCCGAAAACGGACTGAAAACCGTCTCTAAAAGTCGTATCCATTATATCAATAAATTTTTTAGCCATACTAATCCTTAACTTTCTCTATGAAATTTAATTGCCGCCGTTATTGCCGCAACTACCTTTTTTTGATTGTTCTGAGTGCCGGGTGATGAAGATGAATTAGCGCTCGGCTGAACTTCGGGGAAAAATTTATGTAAAACTTTTGACATAATTCCCATCAGGAAGATCAAAATTATAAGAAACAAGAACACCGCTCCCATTCCAAGGCCCATAAACTTTAAGCCCTCTACTACAAGGTTAGTATCCATATCAATATACCTCTTTTTTATATTTGGCGGATATTGTATTATATAAATGTTTAAAAAGCCTTGTTGCTCCTTTTTTAATTTAAATTAAAAGTCATATTGTTACTTTTTGATTATATAATTCATAAAAATTTTATATAGGTGTAGCTGTGAAAAATGAAAATGTCGTCAAATTCGGACATATAAATACAATAGAGGGATATTCATACTTAGCACTTGTTTTTATTGCAATGCCTATGAAATATTTTATGGATATACCATTGGCGGTAAAAGTTGTCGGCATGATACACGGAATACTTTTTATACTTTTTTGTATGCTTTTGGCGAAGGCATGGCATGAGGCAAAGTGGCCATTTAAAGAGAGTGTCGTATTCTTCATAGCTTCTCTCATACCTTTTGGAACCTTTTTCACAAAAGCTAAAATAAAAACTTATGAATAAAAAAGTTTTCTTTGGCTAGAATAACTTCACTTAAATAGAAGGAACTATATTTATGATCGCCGGAGTAAATGAGCAAGATTTTGTAGCATATATGATATTTGGGCTTATTTTAAATTTTCTGTTCTCAATTATGTTTGGAGTATATCTCAGTAAAAACATAGGCGTTACAGAGATGATGAGATCAAAGGGAGATAAAGAGCAGTCGCTTCTGGTAAGTCTGAGTCTTTTTATCCCGTATGCAAAGATGTTAATCACTCTTTACAGAGTAGCTATACTGCAAATATTCTTTTTAAACAGAGGGTATTCACATAAAGAGTTCTGGATATATATGACTACGAACAGACTCAATAAAGTGGATTAATCTAAATTATGAGCAATTTCAAACTGAAAATAGTACTCACCATTCTGACGGGTATTATTTTTTCGTTTGTTTTCATAATCCTTGCTTTTGTCCTTCCAACACAAGAAAAAGAACCAACTATCATAAAAAAGCCTAGTAATATTCTTGAAGAGGTTTCAAAATCTCTTAAAAATAAGTAAAAAGAGATTAAAGAGAATTTTTAACCTGTATAAGTTTCAGTGTCTCATATGCACATAGAGGATTGAGTTTGACTGCAGATATTTCAAGAGCTTTGACGCACAGTCTCATATAGTCCAAGTCATCTTCATTCATTATTATTTTAAGTAGTTTCTCGGCATCTTTAATCCTAAGATTTCTTACAACTCCAAGATTTTTATGTGCAAGATTTCTGATGTCCATGTAGTCTAGAGGTCTGTTTTCCAGTTTATCCAGTTTTAGTTTGTGTATATATTCGTAAAATGTTACTTTTGCTTTTAATATCTGAATAATATAGTCTTCTACCAGCTGAAAGACGGTCTCTCTATCCAAAGAGAGCTCTTCGACCGCTTCACCTATTTCATAGCGATACTCAGATATATCCAGATCACTAAAATTTTTTTCAATAAAATTACTGCCTTCGATCAAGAGCCTGTCGATTCTGCGTCGAAGTTCGGCATTCTCAGGCCGTCTTTTTTCTCTATTGTCATTATTCATAGACATAAAATATCATAACTTTCTTTTATTGTTGCAATCCCTTCTCTCAAAAGGGTTTAAATAATATATGAGTGCTACAAAAGCACCCATAAAATAGGCTTTACACAGCCTTAGTTATGATTCTGTTTAGTCTTGTTATAAAGCCTGCTGTATCATCAAGTTCTAGACCTTCAAAAAGTTTTGCTTGATCTAGTAGAACATGAGCCGCATCGCTTATGAGATTTTGATCCGAAGAGTTTTTCAGCTTTAAGATAAGCTCATGTTTAGGATTTATCTGCAGTATTGGAGCAGGTGCCGGAGCAACGGTATTTTGTCCCATCTGCTTCATCATCTGAGCCATCATATAAGCAGGATCCTCTTTATCCTCTTTTAGCTTTACTGGAGACTCTACAAGATCAAAGGTTACCTCTACAGATTTTACGCTATCACCCAAAGAGTCTTTGAGCTCTTTTACAAGTCCTTCAAACTCCTTAGCGCTCTCTTGCTCTGCTTTTTTCTCATCTTCATTCTCGCCGAATTTTGCATCACTCACATGAACAAACTTATACTCTTTATACTCTGTGATCATAGGGAAGATAATAGTGTCAATCTCTTCATTTAGAACAAGTACGTCAATTCCGCGTGATTTAAATCTCTCCAGAGCAGGTGAGTTTTTAAGCATTGAGAGCGAAGTTTTACCGGTGATGTAATAGATCTCTTTTTTCTCTTCATCTACATTTTTGAGGAAATCCTCAAACATTACAGTCTCATCCGATTTGAGAGTGTTGAACTTCATCAGCTCCAAGATCTTCTCACGATTGCCATAATCACTATAGAGTCCCTCTTTTAGTACATTTCCAAACTCTTTAAAGAAATTTTCATATTTATCTTTTTCATTCTTAGCCATCTTTGCAAGTTCGGAGAGAACTTTTTTAACAGATGCGTTTCTAATTTTTGCCATTACCGCATTTGACTGCAATATCTCCCTTGATACATTAAGAGGAAGGTCTTTAGAGTCGATGACACCGCGCAGGAATCTCATATAAGTCGGCATAAGCTCTTTTTCATCATCCGTGATAAATACACGGTTTATATAGAGTTTAATTCCCGTCTGATAATCAACTCTGTAGATATCCATCGGCGCTTTTGATGGGATATAAAAGAGAGTCGTGTACTCTATTGCTCCCTCTGCTTTGTTGTGCATCCAAGTAAGAGGTTCCTCCGAAGAGTGTGCGATGGAGCTGTAGAAATCTTTATACTCTTCATCTTTTATCTCACTTTTTGATATCGTCCAAAGAGCGTTTGCACGGTTAATCTGAACGTTCTCTATCTCATTTTTTGACGGCTCTATCTCATTGCCATCATCATCTTTTTTTGCAGGGATATACTTCTCTTTATCCATAAAGATCGCAAAAGGGATGTGGTTTGAATACTTTTTAATGATATTCTCAATTCTGTAACTGTCCAAAAACTCTGCATCGTCATCATTTAAATGCATAATAATAGTCGTACCGTGAGAATCTCTTGTAGCTTTTTCTATCTCAAACTCGCCATCACCCTTGCTTGTCCAGAGATACGCCTGCTCTTCGCCCGCTTTTTTTGTTATAACTTCTACAGAGTGTGCGACCATAAAACAAGCATAGAAACCTACACCGAACTGACCGATAAGATTAGAATCTTTTTTCTGATCTCCAGTCATCTGCTCTAAAAATGCTTTTGTACCTGATTTTGCTATGGTACCCAAGTTGTTCATGAGGTCTTGCTCATTCATGCCAATACCACTATCTTTAATAGTCAGAGTCTTTGCATCTTTATCAGCAACTATATCTATTCTCGGTGAGAACTCAACGCCTTTATATGCATCGTCCGTTAATACAAGCATATTTAACTTATCAAGCGCATCTGACGCGTTGGATACTAACTCACGAATAAATATCTCTTTGTTTGAATATAGTGAGTGTATCATAAGATTTAATATTTGATTTGCTTCTGTCTGAAACTGATGTTTTGCCATCTTTTGAATCCTTTTAAGTTAAAATTTTAAGAAATATTAGCAAAAAAAGTTAATAATTGCAAATTATATCAACTAACTTAAGTCTATATGACTAAACTATATTTAGTATATCTACTAAATATAGCAGTGATGATATTAAAAGAACTCTGTTATATTTTTTGAGCTATTTTTTTCTAACGTAACAATAACTCCAATATAAATTAGATATAATGACGCGAGAACGGTATGTCTTGTTTTATTTATGTCAATATGATAAAACTACAATATTATTTACTTTTGGAGTCACTATGAAGAAATTCACAACATTGGTCGCTATAGATTTTTCAAAAAGCAGTTATGTCGTTTTAGAAAAAGCGCTTGATTTTACAAACAAAAGAGATGGTGAACTTCACGTTGTTCACGTGGTAGAGAGCTCATTCTTTTCAAAAAAAGAGGATATAGACGCTGTGCATGAGCGTAGATATACTGAACTAAGCAAGAATTATAGTGAAATTAAAAAAGAGAACTTTCACTGTGTCAGCGGCAAAATAAAAGTTGAAGTCGCTAACAGTGCAAAGCTATTAGACGCGGATCTCATCATTATGGGCAACAGCGGTGAGACACACTTTTTAAATGAATTTATTATGGGTTCACATACAAAAGAGATAATAAAAAATGCTCAGACTCCTATTTTGGTAATGAAAGATGAGCATGAGCTAGAGTATAAAAACATCTTGGTATTAACCGACCTCTCTGATGACTCTGCTGCTGCAATCAAAAAAGTAGCCAATTTTTTTCCAAACTCAAAAATAACTCTGCTTAACCTATTCTATCTTCCGAGTGATGATAAGTTCGGTCTCTTTGGTTTTGAAGAGGATGACCTTGAGAAATACCAAGCTCGCATAAAAGATGAGTCTCAAAAAAATATAGACGCTTTCTTGAAATCTTTATCTATGCCAAATGAGCTAGATATATCTGCCTCAGCAATTGTAAGCTCTTTAAATCCTAAAAAATTCAAAGAAGAGGCTTCGGATATAAGCTACGATATGCTTTCAATCCACGCAACGCAAAATGTAAGCTTTTTTGCTTTTGATATTTTAGAGCAGTCAGATGTCGATGTTTTTGTTGTAAAATAGATAAACAGTGCAAGAGGAGTTTATAGAGCAGATAGAGCCAACACCGACACTTCATTCAAAAAAGTGCAGGTTTACAGCTCTGGCATTGAGGCTCTTTGTGCAATATACTACGATCTTTTCTGCTCTAGCCTCTTGGTATCTATACGACTACTTTATAGCTCTGCTTGCTTTAGTTCTTGCTTTTATCATTATGGGCATCATCCGCTCAAAAATTCGCAATACCGCCATACCTTTTTCTCAAAGAGAGTATCAATACAGCGACAGAGAGATCGCCGAGTGGTACACGGCAAAAATGCTATGCTATGAGGAGAGCGCCTAAAGCGCAACCGAGTTTCCAACCTCCATAATATGACTCTCGTGACCAAGCTCATTCTTTATAGCAGTTGCAAATATCTCCATCTTATCTCTCTCACCGTGAATAAGATATAGTTTTTTTAGATTCTTAATTGAACTCATCCAATCAATTAGCTCTTTTTGGTCTGCATGAGCTGAAAAGCCGTTGATCGTGTAAGTCTTAGCCTTTACGACTATGTCTTCTCCGTATATTTTTACACTTTTTTGTCCGTCTACTATGCTTCTTCCAAGTGTTCCCGTAACCTGGAATCCGACAAATATGACTGCATTTCTGCTGTTCCAAAGCCTGTGCTTTAAGTGGTGCATAATACGCCCGCCGTTACACATACCGCTCCCTGCAATTATTATAGAACGCTCTTTTACTTTGTTTATAGCCATTGACTGGTCTCTTGTGGTTGTCGTCTCAAGCCACGCAAATGAAAAAGGATCTTCTCCGTTTCCGGTTGAGTATTCCAACTCATCGCTTAGATGCCCTGGGTATTTATTGTAAAGCCTTGTCGCTTTTATGGCAAGCGGACTATCTAAGAAGATTCGGCATTTTGGCAGCTCCCCGTTATCGTGCATCTCATGTAGAAGCCAAAGAATCTCCTGTGTTCTCTCCAGTGCAAAAGATGGTATCAAGACCGTGCCGTTATCTTTTAGCGTAGTTATAACCGCCTCTTTAAACTCCTCTACACTCTGATCTAGCGGCTTATGTCTGCGGTCTCCGTATGTAGACTCTATAAAGAGAGCATCAGCTTCCTCAATTTTATCACGCTCATCTATTATCAGCCTCTCAGGAGAGCCCAAATCTCCAGAAAATATAACTCGTTTATGCTGATTCTCTTCCTGATAATCTATTATTGCAAAAGCACTTCCCATAATATGACCTGCATTTCCAAAAGAGACTCTTATATGCTGTTTTAATTTATGCTCTTCGAAATACTCAAGCGTAGTCCATTTTTTTGCAAAGACCATCTTTACGTCATCTTTTGTATAGAGCGGCTCTTGGACACTCTCCTCTTCACCGCGTCTGCGAGCTTTTTTGCTTATCGTTTTATACTCTTCTTGCAAAATTCCCGCACTGTCTAAAAGCATGATCTTAGCAATATCACGTGTAGCCTTTGTTGCAATTATCCTGCCTTTAAATCCCTCCTTAAAAAGCTTTGGAACTCTTCCGATGTGGTCGAGATGTGCGTGCGTCAAGATAAGATAGTGCAACTCTGAAGGATCAAAGCCAAACGGCTCATAATTTTTCTTGCTTCCGCCGTTTCCCTGAAACATCCCGCAATCGATCAAAATTTTTATAGAGCCTACTTTAAGAAGATGACACGAACCTGTTACCGTCTCAGCTGCTCCGTAAGATATTACTGTAGCCATTTATGACTCCTGTTTTTTATAAGGTCATAGATTATATTCAAACTTTTCTATTATGAAACTTATACTATAATTGCGTAACAATTAAGGGATACAAAGACTTCATGGCACTCATAGATCTACTAAACATATCAAAACATTACGAAGCTCAAAAAATATTAACCGAAATAAATTTTCATGTTGACGAGGGGGAGAGAATCGTAATCATCGGAAAAAACGGAAGCGGCAAATCAACGCTGATGAAAATTGTCAACGGAACGCTTGAGCAAGACAGCGGCGAGAGGATCATCAGGCAGAATCTGGAAGTAAAGATGCTTGACCAAAAACCTAACTTCAAAGAGAGCCATACAGTTAGGGAAGCGGTTGAGGCAGGACTTAAAGAGTTAAACTCTGCCAAGCAGAGATACAATGAGCTCTCACTCAAACTTGCGGATGATTTTGAGAACAAAACACTCTTAGAGGAGCATGAGAAGCTATCACGCTATATTGAGCATCACAACGCATGGAATCTAGATGACAAGATCGAGAGGATAATCCAGCATTTTGATCTAAAGCAGTATGAGAACAAACTTGTAGTCATGCTTAGC
Source organism: Sulfurimonas crateris (assembly GCF_005217605.1). Classification (NCBI taxonomy): domain Bacteria; kingdom Pseudomonadati; phylum Campylobacterota; class Epsilonproteobacteria; order Campylobacterales; family Sulfurimonadaceae; genus Sulfurimonas; species Sulfurimonas crateris. The sequence continues at coordinate 71,525 of NZ_SZPX01000004.1, forward strand.
GGAGGGGAGCAAAGAAGGGTCGCTCTTGCATCACTGCTGCTTCAAAAACCGGATATTCTGCTTCTTGATGAACCGACAAACCACCTTGACGTATATATGGTCGAATTTTTAGAAGAGCTGCTTTTAAAAGAGAAGTTTACCCTTGTTTTTATATCGCATGACAGATACTTCATCGATAGAGTCGCTACAAAGAGCGTTGAAGTAGAGGATTGCTCACTTAGAGAGTATAGCGGCGGTTACAGCAACTATCTTGAACAAAAAGAGGAGTATATGCGAACGCTGGAGAAGCAGCATGAAAATCTGCTTGATATTCTAAAGAGAGAAAATGAGTGGTTCTCAAGAGGTGTTAAGGCCAGACTTAAGAGAAACGAAGGCAGAAAAGAGCGGCTTATGACTCTTAGAGAAGAGGCAAAAACAAACCCCTCCAAGATAAAAAAGATGACTCTGGAGCTTGAGCGCGAAGCAAAACACTTCAACCGAGACAAGAGTGTCAACAAACAGAAAATGCTCTTTGAAGTGGAGCATCTAGGACTAAAGCTTGGAGACAAAGAGCTTTTAAAAGATTTTAGCACAAGGATCCTGCAAAAAGACGTTATAGCAATAGTAGGACCTAACGGAAGCGGAAAATCAACACTTCTCAAAGCTCTTTTAGGACGCATAGAACCTACAAGCGGAGCGATAAAGAGAGGGGAGTTTAAGATAGGATACTTCGATCAGCACCGAGAGATGTTAGATGATGAGAAAAATCTTATAGAGACATTCTGCCCGCATGGCGGAGACAGAGTAAGCGTGCGTGGGCGTGATATGCATGTCTACGGCTACCTGAAAAACTTTCTCTTTCCAAGAGAGTTTTTAGATAAAAAGATAGGAATACTAAGCGGCGGAGAGAAAAACCGCATCGCTCTTGCCCTGCTCTTTACAAAAAATGTAGATATTCTCATCCTTGATGAACCGACAAATGATTTAGATATTCCGACTATCAATATCTTAGAAGAGCAGCTTATAAACTTCAGCGGAGCGGTAATCATCGTTAGCCACGACAGATATTTTGTAGATAAGATCGCCAAAAAACTCTTCATCTTCAAAGATGACAAACATATCGAAGAGAGCTACCAGAGCTATAGCGAGTATCTTGAACTAGAACGTGAGATAAAAGAGCTTAGCAGCATGGAGCAGGAGAGCAAACAGGCAGAACCAAAAGCAAGAACGAGCAAGCCAAAAGAGCTGAAACTAACCTACAAAGAGAAGATAGCTCTAGAGAAACTGCCTGTAGAGATTGAGAAGCTTGAAGCTAAAATAGATGAGAAAAACAGCTGTCTTGCAGACCCTTTATGTTACGAAAAGATAGGCATTACGCAACTTGCGCGTGAGCTTGAAGATCTGAAAAATCTTTATGAAGAAAAAGTGGAGGAGCTTTTGGATATTCAGGCTAAAGAGGAGGAGATCAACCTCTCTCTTTAAGCGTGTCTGCAATTAAAAATGCCAACTCCAGTGCTTGATCGGCATTTAAACGAGGGTCACAGTGAGTATGATAACGAGAGCTTAGATCCTCTTCGGTTACTATAAACGAACCGCCGATACACTCTGTCACGTTTCTTCCGGTCATCTCCAAGTGAACACCGCCTGCAAACGTACCTTCAGACTTATGGACTTGGAAAAACTGCTTCATCTCTGTAAGAATAGAGTCTACCGGACGTGTTTTAAAGTTGTTTGATGATTTAATAGTGTTTCCGTGCATCGGGTCACAGCTCCAAAGAACTTTTTTGCCCTCACGCTCAATTGCGCGTATAAGCTTAGGCATACCATCAGCCACCTTGTTTGCACCCATTCTTACAATTACGTTCAGACGACCTGCCTCATTGTTCGGGTTTAAAATATCGCAAAGCTTTATAAGGTCATCAGGGTCCATTGTAGGTCCTGCTTTAACACCTATAGGATTGTGAATACCCTTCATATATTCAACATGAGCACCGTCGATCTGACGGGTTCTGTCACCGATCCACAACATATGCGCAGATGTGTCATACCAATCACCCGTTATTGAGTCTTTTCTTGTAAAAGCCTCTTCATAAGGAAGCAGAAGCGCTTCATGAGATGTATAAAAATCGGTTTCACGTAGAGTTCTTTGAGTTTTTGACGTAATTCCGCACGCCTCCATAAACTTAAGCGACTTGCCTATCTCTTCTGCAAGATCTTCATATTTTTTACTTATCTCGCTCTGATGTGTAAAGTCAAGGTTCCACTGATGAACTTTATGAAGATTGGCAAAACCGCCGGTTGCAAATGCACGTAAAAGATTAAGTGTCGCAGCCGACTGGTTATATGCTTTTATCATTCTCTGGGGATCTGGAGTTCTTGCCTCTGCAGTAAAATCAACACCGTTTATAATATCGCCTCTGTAAGAGTCAAGAGTCACACCGTCAATAGTCTCATTGTCGCTTGAACGAGGCTTTGCAAACTGTCCGCCAACGCGCCCTACTTTGACAACCGGAAGACCGCCCGCATAGGTCATCACAACAGCCATCTGAAGAATTGCTTTGAATGTATCACGGATATTTGTAGCATGAAACTCGCTAAAACTCTCGGCACAATCTCCGCCTTGAAGTAAAAAAGCCTTCCCCTCTACAACATTTGCCAGCTGGCTTTTAAGCGAACGTGCCTCACCTGCAAAAACAAGCGGCGGATAATCTTTTAGTTCTGCCAAAACTCTATTTAATTCATCTATATTTGGATATGTTGGCTGCTGCACAATAGGCTTTTGCCTCCAACTAGAAGGAGTCCAGATACTCATTATAAAACCTTTTTTTCTTTATATTCAAATTTTTTTGATATTCTACATAATAGTAACTAAAATAGCACTGATTACTTAGTTTAAAAACAATTAAAAGAGCATAAAAGCTTTTTTTTATGCTTAAAAGTGTATAATGCACCATATTTTTTAATGGATGCACATTATGGAAAAAAACGATTTAAAAGCACTAATAGAAGAGATTTATGAAAATCTGCTCGAACGTATTAACTCAGATGAGAAAGCGACAAAAGGGCAGATAATTAGCTACTTAAAAGATGCTATTGAGGTCGTTTCAAATATCAACGACAAAGATATCGACTCCATAGAGCATGCAAAAGAGGCTTTCAACAACTCCTACAAAGAGCTTGTAAAGCAGAGTTTAACCTCTTACAAAAACACAAACGACAAGTTTGGAGAGCTCACGCAGCTTAACAAAGAGACTATGGATCAATGCGGCGAGAAGCATATAAACCTTGAGACTCTGACAAAAAAATTCAATGAAATCCAGACTCATATGACCGAAGAGGTCAAAAAAGCAAATGAAGTGATCTCTGAGCTCTCGAACAAGGTAAAAGTGCTTGAGCAGACCTCAAACCTTGATCCTCTCACAAAAGTTCTAAACAGAAGAGCTCTTATATCCTACCTCAAAGATGTATGTGCAAACAAAGATATTCCTTACAGCCTGCATGTTTTGATGATAGATATCGACAACTTTAAATCTATAAACGACAACTATGGCCATATTACGGGCGATAAGATCCTTATATTTATCTCAAATATCCTTAGAAAAGCGCTAAGAGACGGAGATAAGATTTTCAGATTCGGCGGAGAAGAGTTTACGATCATACTAAACAGAAATAGCGATGAGCAGTCTGAAGCTATAGCGAACAGACTCTTGAAGCTAATCAGCTCAAACAACCTAATATATATGGGTCAAAAAATATCTATCACCGCAAGCATAGGATTGACTAAATTCCTACAAAACGACACTCCAGATTCACTTATGCAAAGAGCTGACAAAGCTCTGTACGCTTCTAAGAACAATGGCAAAAACATGGTGTCTAAGGTCTGCGAATAATGGAATTCAGCTATTTTGACATTGTAATATCTATCATAATCCTATTTTTAGGACTTAAGGGGATTATAAACGGGTTTTTTAAAGAGCTATTCGGGCTTTTGGGGATTGTCGGCGGTATTTTTATAGCTTCTAGAGTAGGAGATGATGTCGGGCAGCTTATAAGCGACTCTGTATTTAAGTTTGAGAACAGTGCTGCTATCGGCTTTACCGGCTTTTTAGTTACTCTGGCTATTTTTTGGCTTTTAATGGTTGTTGTCGGTCTGATCTTCAAAAAGCTAAGCTCTGTTAGCGGTCTTGGTATATTTGACAAGATCCTCGGATTCATCTTTAGTGCAGGCAAGTTCTTCCTTATTGCTGCCGTTATCTCATACGCTGCATATAATATCAAGGCGATGAGAACAAATATCGACTCTATGATGCAAAACAGTTTTGTATTCCCTGTGCTGGTTGAAGTGGGAAGCGTCATTATGAAACTTGATCCTGCTGAGATATCAGAAGATATAAACACTACCATACAAAAAGGCTCTCAAGCGGTTCAAGAGAGCATAAACGAAAACATTAAAGAGTCTACTGCAAAGATCATAGATGACGCGAAGAAGAAGATAAGCCAGAGCTCTGAGCAGAACTTGTCCACTAAAGAGGAGCAGTAACTATGTCTGAGATAACAACCGACTTTAATGATAAAACAGTCGCTTATAAACAGCTTCTTGAGAATTTCAAAACACTTCTAAAAAAGAACAATCTTAAGTTCACTATTCAAAGAGAGGTTATTTTAGAGACTCTTTACAACTCTGATGAGCACCTGACTCCAGAGGCTCTTCACAATCTTATTCAAGAGAAGTTTCCGGACCTAAAGACAGGGATCGCCACCGTATATAGAACTCTCTCTCTTTTGGAGGAGTCGGATATGGTCACCTCTTTATCTTTTGGAGCTCAGGGGAAAAAGTATGAACTCGGAGCAAAGCACCACCACGACCACTTTATCTGCACCGTCTGCGGAACAATTATAGAGTTTGTTGATGAGCAGATAGAAGAGAGACAGCATAAGATAGCCCAAGAGCTAGGATTTGAGATGCAGGATCACTCAATGCAGATATACGGCATCTGCAAAGATTGTAGAAAATAACAAACGATTAAAGGAATAACTATTGGTTTTTGACAATAAATTTATACAACTAAGAATAGAAAAAGCAGAACTTCTTAAAAAAGATGGAATAAACCCCTACTCTAACGACTCAAAAAGAAGTACGACGATCGAGAAATTTTTAAATGTAAACAGTGATATTTTTCACGAAGAGAACAAAAGAGATGAGAAGCGTCACTACGTAGTGAGCGGGCGTATAAAGTTTTTTAGAGTTATGGGAAAAGCAAGTTTTATAAAGATCGAAGATGAGAGCGGGATGCTTCAAATCTATGTTGCAAGAGACAATCTAGCAGAAGGTTTTTATAACGATGTGTTTAAGAAAAATATTGAAGTAGGCGACATCGTAGAGGTTGTAGGCTATCCTTTTGTAACAGGACAAGGAGAGCTCTCACTCCATGCAGATGAGTTAAAACTGCTAACAAAAGCGATATCTCCGCTTCCGGAAAAATTTCACGGTGTAACTGATAAAGAGATCAGATACAGAAAAAGATATCTCGATCTTATCATGAACGCAGATGTCCGCAAAACATTTAAGATACGCTCTAAAGTTATCTCTCTGACCCGCCGTTTCTTTGAAGACAAAGGCTTTTTAGAGGTTGAAACTCCTATGATGCACCCGATTGCTGGCGGAGCAAACGCTAAGCCGTTCGTTACACACCATAATGCTCTTGGTATAGACAGATACCTGAGAATCGCTCCTGAGCTCTACCTCAAAAGACTTATCGTAGGCGGATTTGAGGCTGTTTTTGAGATAAACCGTAACTTTAGAAACGAGGGGATGGATGCTACTCACAACCCTGAGTTTACATCTATTGAGTTCTACTGGGCATACAAAACCTACAAAGATCTCATAGAGATAACAAAAGAGTACTTTAGATACCTTTTTGACCATCTAGATCTTCCTACACAGCTTCCTTACGGAGATCTGGAAGTTGACTTTAGCAAGTTCAGTGAAGTGCCGCTTATAGAGTCGCTATTCACTATCGGTGGGGTTCCGCAGGATATAGTAAACGACAAAGAGAAGATTATTGCGTTCTTAAAGAGCAACAATGTTCAAGTAAAAAATGGTTTAAGTCTGGGTCAACTCCAAGGCGAGCTTTTTGACGAATATGTTGAAGAGAAACTCATCAACCCTACTTTTATTACCGAATACCCTGTTGACATATCTCCGCTGGCAAGAAGAAGCGATGCAAATCCTGAAATTACGGAGCGTTTTGAGCTCTTTATTGCAGGGCGCGAGATTGCAAACGCATTTAGCGAGTTAAACGATCCTGTTGATCAATATGAGAGATTTAAAGCTCAGGTTGAATCAAAAGAGAGCGGCGATGATGAAGCGCACGAGATGGATCTGGATTTTGTAGAAGCACTTAGCTATGGAATGGCTCCGACCGCAGGACAAGGCATTGGAATAGATAGACTGGTTATGCTTTTGACAAATGAGCACTCGATCAGAGACGTTCTACTCTTCCCTGCAATGAAACCGATACATACAGAAGAAAAACAAGAAGAAAACGAGTAAGTAAATGGTTTTATCTGACACGAATGTGTCAAGCTTCAGTGCCAAAGCGGCTAGCGTAGCGAAAGGAATTACTTCCTTTCGCGTTTTTAAATTAATAAAAGGATAATAGATGAGTTTTTTACAAGAGTATGACAAAGAGATATTTGATCTGTGCGAAAAAGAGTTAGAGCGCCAGACTGACCATTTAGAGATGATCGCATCTGAAAACTTTACACTTCCTGCAGTTATGGAAACTATGGGTTCTGTATTTACAAACAAATATGCTGAGGGTTATCCGGGCAAACGTTACTACGGCGGATGTGAATATGCTGACGGCGTTGAGCAGTTGGCGATTGACAGAGCATGTAAGCTTTTTGGATGTAACTACGCAAACGTACAGCCTCACTCAGGAAGTCAGGCAAATGCTGCAGTTTATGCAGGTCTTTTAAAAGCAGGAGACAAACTTCTTGGTATGGATCTTAGCCACGGCGGTCACTTGACTCACGGAAGCAAGCCAAGCTTCTCAGGACAAAACTACTCAAGCTTTACATACGGTGTTGAGCTTGACGGTCGTATGAACTATGAGAAGATCATGGATATTGCAAAAGCTGTTCAGCCGAAGATTATCGTTTGCGGCGCTTCTGCTTATGCAAGAGAGATAGATTTTGCAAAATTCCGTGAGATCGCTGACGAAGTTGGAGCTATACTGTTTGCAGATATTGCCCATGTTGCAGGTCTTGTTGCAGCAGGTGAGCACCCTAGCCCGTTCCCTCACGCTCATGTCGTAACTACAACGACTCATAAAACTCTTGCAGGTCCAAGAGGCGGTATGATCATGACAAATGACGAGGAGATAGCTAAGAAGATGAACTCTGCTATCTTCCCTGCTCTTCAGGGCGGACCGCTTGTTCACGTTATAGCTGCTAAAGCTGTAGGGTTTAAGTACAACCTCTCTCCTGAGTGGAAAGATTATGCCAAGCAGGTAAAAGCAAACGCGAAAATCCTTGGAGAAGTACTTGTAAAAAGAGGTTACGACCTTGTGAGCGGCGGAACTGACAACCACTTGGTTCTTCTCTCTTTCTTAAATCGTGATTTCTCAGGTAAAGATGCGGATATCGCTCTTGGAAATGCGGGCATTACCGTAAATAAAAACACTGTTCCTGGCGAGACAAGAAGCCCGTTTGTTACTTCAGGTATCCGTATAGGAAGCCCTGCTCTGACTTCAAGAGGAATGAAAGAGAAAGAGTTTGAATTTATTGCAAACAAGATAGCGGATGTTCTTGATGATATTAACAATACAGAGTTGCAGGCAAAAGTAAAAAAAGAGTTGAAAGAGCTGGCTCAAAACTTCGTAATTTATCATCAATCAACTTATTAAGGTCGGTTGTTAAAATGACAGTATCAGATTTAAACCTCATAAAAATGGTAAACGACCACTACTGGATCAAAAGAGACGAAGTAGTGGAGAAAATTCTGTACAAAGGGCGCACCTTTTACAACAAGTTTGAAAAAGTAAATGCTGTGTTATCCCAGTCTGTCATCAACCAGCATATAAAAGGCGACATAACAGTAGCACACTCTCTTATCAACAAAAATAACAAAGTTGAGAATATCGTGATCGACTACAACGGAAGAGACCCTGAGCGTTTTTATCATAAGACACAGCTTCTTCTTCGCGAAGAGGGCTTTATAAACTTTACCGCCTACAAAACAAAAACAGAGGGTCATCTTCACGTCTATATCCACAAAGGCCATACAACGCTGCAAGAAGCTATACAGCTTGGCAAAATGATAAGCATGAAGCTCGCGGCAAAACAGCCAAAACAGTGGAGAATGTTTCCAAATCCTGATCTGCCCGATGAGTACAATATTCTAACACTTCCTTACGAAGTGTATGCAAAAGAGCGCGGAGCATCTTGGTCAAAGCACATGTAATGGAATAGAGTATGCTTTTTGACAAAAAAGAGTACTCATAAACAAGTTTTGGGTATTATTATGAGAGAAGAATTATAAAGGAGTGGTTATGGAAGAAAAAAATGAACTAAATGATATTATCTTAAATAAAGGTGGTTCATCCGCGGGAAATAAAAAGATAATTTTAGCAGTAGCGACACTTGGTGTTGTTTTAATAATTGTTGTTATGCTGATGAACACCCTTACATCAAGCGGCACTGACAATCTGCCTCAAGCCGTTCTTCCTCCTCAGCCTCAAAAAGAGGTTCAAACACAAAATGACGAGCCTCTTTTTGAAGATGTTACCGTTGTTCAAGAGAGCGCTCCCGAGAGCACATCGTTAGATGAGATCGCTCAAAAATTAAAAGAGGAGAGCTCAAAAGAGAATCTTCAAACTGTAGAAAAAGAGAGTGTTGAGCCTGCTCCCGTGGCACCAAAAGTCATAGAGACCAAAAAAGTAGCAGCTGAACCAAAGAGTGTTGCTCCTGCAACTTCGGGTGAGTACTATATCCAAGTCGGTTCATTTGCAAAGTACGAGCCAAATAAAAAATTTCTAGACTCTATTTTAAACCTTGGGTACAAATATAAATTTCATAAAGTGACCGTAAACTCTAAGACTTTAAACAAAGTTCTAGTCGGACCTTTTGTCAATGAAGCAGAAGCAAGAAAGGCGTTAATTCCGGTTAGAAAGTCTGTTGAAGCAGGTGCTTTTTTAACTAGAATATAGCCAGATAAGGTTTTTTTTGATTTACTCTAAACAATTTATTCAAGACCAGTTAGCTCCTGTTGCTATCTATGCGAAACTAAAGGAGATCTTCAAAGATGAGATCTCCTATCTTTTTGAGAGTGCCGGAGGAAGCGAAGGAAACTACAGCTTCATCTGCATCGGTGCAAGAGAGAGAGTTCAGTATATAGACGGAAAAACCATATATACAGATGCTGAAGGTTTAACACACACAAAAGATGAGTCCCCTTTTACTTTCTTAAAAAATTACTACAAAAATATTGATACAGACATCTATAAAAAAGCATCCGCTGAGCTGAAAGTAGGTTATGTGGACGGCTTTATAGGCTATATCGGTTATGATATGGTTAAAGTTTTTGAACCAAAACTACATAACACAATGGATGATCTTAGAGATGAGCTAAACACTCCTGACCTTGACCTGATACTTCCAAAAATCATTCTTGTTTACTCTCACAAAAACTATCAACTCACACTTATAAGCACTCAAGAAGAGATGAGCAAAAAATTTGATATGATCGAAGCTGAGCTAAAAAACGCTTACGAATATGTTCATATGAAGCGAAATATCGGCAATGACAAAGGAAGCTTTGCATTCTCAAAAGAGCAGTTTTTTGAGATGGTTGAGAAATCAAAAGAGATGATAAGAAGCGGCGACGTTTTTCAGATACTTATGACAAACCGCTTTACAAGAAATATACATGTAGATCCTTTTAGCTTCTACAGAATTCTTAGAAGCAAAAACCCATCACCATATATGTTTTTAATGGAGTATGAAGATTTTAACATAGTCGGCAGCTCTCCTGAGGTTATGGTAAGGCTAACTGGCGGCGAGCTTCTTCTTCGTCCGATTGCAGGTACAAGAAAAAGAGGCGCTACAAAAGCAAGAGACAAAGAGCTTGAAGATGAGCTTTTGGCAGACCCAAAAGAGCTCTCAGAGCATCTCATGCTAATCGACCTTGGCAGAAATGACGTCAGCCGTGTTGCAAAAACTGGAAGCGTAAAAGTTGAAAATATGATGCATATAGAGAGATTTTCCCATGTTATGCATATAGTCTCCGATGTCACCGCTACGCTTGCGGACGACAAAGATATGTTTGACCTCTTTATGGCTACATTTACGGCTGGAACTATGACGGGTGCGCCAAAGATAAGAGCGATGGAGCTTATTGCCGAGTATGAAGGGCTAAAGCGCGGTTTTTACAGCGGAAGTGTCGGCTACTTCGGGTTTGATGGCAATATGGACAGCGCAATTACAATCAGAACTGCTCTTGTAAAAGATGACAAAGTTGTTCTTCAAGCCGGTGCTGGTGTAGTTGCAGACAGCCAAAACGAATTAGAATATTTGGAAGTTAAAAACAAACTCGGCGCACTTGTCGCTTCGCTGGAAGATTTAGACTAAATGAAATTATTTGCCATCTTTGGCGACCCTGTTGCGCACTCTCGCTCTCCGCTTATGCACAACTCTGTATTTAAACATCTAAACTACAAAGCCTGCTACACAAGAGTTCATCTGACGGATGGCTCAAAACTAAAAGAGACTTTTTTCTCCCTAAGCCTTAGCGGAGCAAATATTACCGTTCCTCATAAAGAGGCGGCGTATGAGGCTTGCGATGAAGTAAGAGGCTTTGCCAAAAAAGTTGGAGTCGTAAACACTATCGTAAACGAAAACGGCAAACTTATAGGCTACAACACCGATGCTGACGGTTTTATGTTTGCCATCAAAGAGTTTGGCGCTATTAAAAATATTTTAGTTCTTGGTGCAGGCGGAACGGCAAAAGCGCTCTGCGCTAGATTTATGGAAGACGGCATAAAAGTAAGTGTCCTAAACAGAAGCCAAAACAAACTTGCTTATTTTAAAGAACTTGGTTGTGAGTGCTTTGGCTGGGAAGATTTTGAACTTAAAAAATATGATCTGGTTGTAAATACTACAAGTGCCGGGCTAAAAGATGAAGAGCTACCATGTCCATCAGGTTTGCTAGAAAACATTTTAGACAACAGCTCATTTGCGGCAGATGCCATCTACGGCAAAGTAACACCGTTTTTAAAACTTGCAAATAGCAAAAGTATAACATCTAAAGACGGTGCAGACATGCTTCTAGCTCAGGGTATTTTAGCGAATGAGCTTATGGTAAAAAATGAGCTAAAAACAGAAGATATTAAAAACTACATGTCAAAGAGTTTCGAACTCTGAGGCAGCGGCTATTGCCTGTCCGTAGGCAATTGAGGCGTCATTGCTTACAAACATCTCAGGCAAGATTACATCAGGGATTTTTTGCATAATCAGTCTTAAAAGCACTCTGTTTTGAAACACTCCGCCGCCTAAAACCAGTGGCAAATCATACTTTTTGTGCATCTCGCAAATTATCTCAACTATCGTGTTAAAAAATTTAGAAACCGCAACACGACTGTTTTCTTCATCTAAAATCTGCCTAAATATTTGGCTGAAATCTATCTCGCCCTCTTCTATGCCAAAGAGATAACTCTCAAAAATATTTTCATCATAGAGGCTCTCCAAAAGCAGTCCGCTCTCGCCCTCATAACTGCAAACCTGAATAACATCTAAGATTGATGCCACTGCATCAAAAAGTCGTCCGCACGAGCTTGAGAGCGGTGTATTTAGACTATTTTTATATGCCGTGTAGAGTGTTTTTTTCTCGGTTGCTGAGAATGAGCTTGTTGTCGCATTATCTAACGCAAAAGTATCCTCGCCGTATATCTCAAACAAGAAGCTAAGAGCGACTCTCCGCGGCTCTTTTATCGCCCTCTCACCGCCAAGAAGTTTAAAGTATTTAAAGTGTCCTACTCTCTCATAACTCTCTAAGTCGCAGACAAAAAACTCTCCGCCCCAAAGGTTGCCCTCATCGCCGTATCCGGTTCCGTCAAAACTGACACCCAGAACTTTTGTCGTTATGCCATTTACGCCCATAGTTGCCAAAATATGCGCGTAGTGGTGCTGAACTTGAAGCAACTCTATGTCTCTGTTTTGCGCCACCAACTCTTTTGCGTATTTTGTCGACTCATGGTTTGGATGTTTATCACAAACTACCACATCAGGCTCAAACTCATAAATCCGCTTCAACGTCTCTATGTGCGATTTGTAATGCTCTATGCTCGACAAACTTCCCAAATCCCCGATGTATGGCGATAAAACAACACTCTGCCCGATAGTAATAGCCACACTGCTCTTCTGGTTTGCTCCAAGTGCTAAAATCTTCTTGTCTGTTTTATGAGGAAGTTTAAGATAGAGAGGCGCGTATCCTCTTGCATCTCTTAGCATAAATGTTTTCTCACCTTCGACAAAGGCTACCGAATCGTCACAGCAGTTCAGTATCTCTCTGTCGTTATCCAAGCAAAAGTCCCAAATGCCGCGAAGCCTCATAATCTCATCATAACTTTTGCAAAGCGGCTCATCTGAGACGTTCGCACTTGTCGCGACTATTGGTCTGTTCAACCTTTGTAAAATAAGATGATGAAGCGGAGTGTATGCCAAAAAAAGCCCTATTTGGTTGATATTTGGAGCGACATGTTGGCTTAGAGCGTTATCTTCTCTTTTTTTAAGCAGAACAATAGGGCGTCTGTTTGAGCAAAGAAGCGCCTCCTCTTTTTCGTTTATAGAGGCAATATTTTTTGACATGTAGATATCTTTTACCATCACTCCAAAAGGCTTTGAGGCTCTTTGCTTTCTCTCTCGCAGAAGTTTCACAGCTTCATCATTCGTAGCATCACAAACCAGATGATAACCCCCTATTCCTTTTACGCACAAAATCTTCCCCTCAGTTATAAGCTCGACAGCTTTATCTACGATGTTTTCACTCTCTATCATATTGCCGCTGTTATCAAACAAAGAGAGTTTTGGTCCGCACTCATGGCATCCAATGGGCTGAGCGTGGTAGCGTCTGTCTTGTGGATTTTTATACTCTTGTGCACACTTTTCACACATTGCAAACTCATCCATAGAGGTATGTTTTCTGTCGTAGGGAAGATTTTTTATGATGCTAAAACGGGGTCCGCAATTTGTACATGTAATAAACGGATACCCAAATCTGCGGTTGGTTTTATCGTGAAGTTCACTCTCACATTCACTGCACATTGCAATGTCAGGTGGAATATGGCTGGAGAGATTTTTGGCACCTTCGCTCATCTCTATGCTAAAACCGTCAAACGATTTTGTTTTTTTTACTTGAGTTATTTTTATGGAGTCTATTTCACTCAGCGGAGGTTTGTTGTCTCTTATCTTTTTTACTAACTCATCCAGCTCTTCTTTTGTAGCGTCAAGAAGTATCAGCACACCGTAACCGTTGTTTGATACCTCTCCACTTAGCCCGGATGAAGCGGCAAGATTGTAGATAAAAGGGCGAAATCCGACACCCTGCACAACGCCTCTTATCTCAATGCTCCATATCACTACTCTAGCTCCAAACTCATCAAATACATCTCTTCGCCATCAAGAACTTTTATGTCAAAACTGCCGCATTTTGGGCAGATAAACTCATTTTTCTCAAGCTCTTCCTCCACGCCGCAGACGTTGCAGTGGACTTTTACTTTTTGAAGATTTAAAACCAGCTCCGCATCATTACATACCGTGCCAAGCCTAAACATCTCGTAAGCTTCACGCAGAAGATGCGGCTCAACTCCGCTGAGAGTGCCGATTTTAACGACAACTTTTGTCACTTTTTTTGCATTGTTTTTTCTTGCATGCTCCTCGCAGCTATCAATGAGCGATTGAACGATGCTGTACTCATGCATTTAGCAGATCCTAGGGAGAAGCTCACCGGTTGGGACGTCCAAAAACCTCTGCGTTCCCCACGCCGAATTTATAATGACTTTTTTAAGATGCTTGTCGGTAACTTTGCCGATGATAGAGGCATTTTTATTAAATGTTTTTAAAATCTGCTCTGCCCTTTTAGATTCCTCTTTGTTCACTGCGAGCAAAAATGTCCCCTCGTTTGCCAGAGACATCGCTTCAAACCCCAAAAGCTCACAAAGCCCCATAACTTCATCGCTTGTAACGATTTTTTTCTCATCTATCTCTATACAAATATTTGACTGCCTCGCCCACTCGTTAAGAGCCGCACTGACACCACCGCGTGTCGCATCGCGCATAGCCGTAATCTTTACGCCCTCATCTATAAGACTCTTCACAACAGGAAAAAGAGAGGTGCAGTCACTTTTAAGCGCAGAGCTGAGTTCTATGCCCTCGCGAGATGCAAAGATGGTAGCTCCGTGGCACCCGATATCTCGGCTTAGAAGTATGACATCATCCTCGCTTATGCTGTTTGAACTGATGCCTCTTTGTAAAATCTCCCCGATACCTGTCGTGTTTATAAATATCCCATCCACACTGCCGCGAGGTACAACTTTTGTATCTCCGCTCACGACCTGCGCGCCGTTAATTAGCAGCTCTTTTTGCATGGATGAGACTATGCGCTCAAGCTTCTCTACACTAAAACCCTCTTCGATTATCACGCTACATGTAAGATATTTCGGCTTAGCACCCATCATGGCAAGGTCGTTGCATGTTCCGCAAACTGCAAGTTTGCCTATGTCCGCACCTGCAAAAAAGAGCGGAGTGACCGTGAAGCTGTCGGTTGAAAATGCCAAAGTGCCGCCCTCTATCACCGCCGCATCTTCGCTTTTGTCTAGGATGTCGTTTTTAAATGCTTTGTAAAAAACTTTAGAGATTAGCTCGTTGTTTTCTTGCCCGCCGTTACCGTGTGCTAAGGTTATGGTTTTAGTCATAATTTAACTCCCCTTCCACTTATATTCTAATATAACTTTGCGTTTTTTTCTACTTAAAAATCTTCTTCTAAAATCTGTTTTTTTGATTTCTATTCAGATTCTCTATCGTTGATAAAATTTGATATTTCTTCAATGCTAAAATTAGGATTTTTACGATGTATCATAGCATGACAATTAGGGCAAACGGGTCTTAAATCATTTATTGGGTCTAACTTATACTCTTTCCTTATTTCAGATAATGGTTTGATATGGTGAACATGAATAAAGTTTTTTCCAATATCTCCATATACTTTTTTAAAATCAAAACCACAAACATAACATTGATAGCCGTAATAATTTATGCACTTTTGTCTGCCTATTTGATCTCGCTCATAAAAATTGATTGTAACTTGTTTGACACTTCCCTCGACATAAGTTTGATTACTATTAGTATCTACTTCGTCTGGATATATAATTTTATTAAGGTTTTCATTTTCTAGAATTTTAATATTGTAGTTTTGTTCTTTTGCAAAGCGAATCATATTATCAATATTTCCACTACTATTACCCCATTGGGTAGTAAAATATAATTCCTCTTCATTATAAGGGGTGGAAACACCATAATTTCCTATTCCAAAATATCTTTCATCTTTTTTTGAATCTTTACCTGCATGGTTGTTATACCAATTATAAAAATCTTTTTTATTGAAAATAACTTTTCTTTTACTCCTCAATCCAGATAATTGTTTATGAATAGAAGCATTATTAAAGATTTTTTGTAATTCTTCATAGCTTTTGTTCGGATTCACTCTTAAATAATATTTAAAAATGTCATAACAAAGTCTCCCTAAACCATTTCCATTGTCACCTGCAACATTACCATTTTTTTTATATTCTTTATTGTTAAATACTATTTTCATAACATCTCTCTTGCCCTTTATTTTGTTTAATCATCATACAACAATCTATGAACACAAAGCTCAAAGTTTAATCTTTTATCATATCTTGCCTAAAATTCTATTTTTCATAGCTTAGGCATATTCTCTCTAATAATTACCAAAATTTTTATCCGTCTACTTAATATTCTATAAATTACATACTATCTCTATTTTCCAGCAGACTTTATAAAGAATATTTCTATGATATATGATTTTGCATTATTTTTTTAACAGACTCTTTTATCACAGGCAGTCTTTGAGCAATCACATCTTCGACTATATACAAATCCACGCCTTCATAATCATGAGCTATAAAATTTCTCAACTCATAGCTCCCCTTTATATCTTGCTTATCAAAAAAAGCCAATACCTCAAGTTCGCCGTTGTGAAGAAGCTTATCAAACTGCTCGGCTATAGATGTCAGGTGCATTAGTATGGAAGCTCGTGAGTTTTGCTCATCTTCAAGAGCTTTTAAGACCGAGCCCTTTTCACTGATTATCGCATTTACAAAGTTAATCTTTTTATCTATAAGTTTTACTCTTTCTATGGCTTTTTGACTAAACATATATAAGTTCCTTTTGTATTGTCTCTTTTAGCGGGCTTTGGCTGTCGAGGTCAAATATATCTATATTGCGGTGAAATTTTTTTCTTATTTTGTCTTTGATTTTTTCGATAGTCTCAAAATATGAGTAAGAAGAATTATCCGATAAGTAATCGTTTTTTTTGGAAATAGCTATGTCTATATCGCTATATACTGTCTGAGTATCCTTTGCAAAACTTCCAAAAAGTGCAAACGCCGTAATGCCCTCTTTTGAGAACTCTGCTTTTAACTCTTTTAAATAGTGCAATATACTCTCTTTTGTTGCTCTCATGCTTTTCCTTTGATATGAAATAATTATATCATATTCTCTTTGTACATTTTAGGATACTCAAACATCACTAACTTTGCATTTTGGGGAGCTATTTCTGCCCATTTCTTACACTTGAACTCTATCTCTACAATGCCGCATGTCGGGATATTTTCATTAAAGCCTGCGAGATTATATGCCAGTTCATTTAGCGATGGATTGTGTCCTACCAAAAAGATGACCTTGTAGCTCTCATCAAGCCTTTTAACTATCTTGCTAAGTGTCTCTGAAGTCGCTTCGTATATATCATCCAAAAAGAGTATGTTTTTATACCCGACTTCATTGGCTATTATCTCAGCGGTGCTTTTTGCCCTTTTTGCGGGGCTAGAGATGATGATGTCGGGTATTACGCCCGTTTTTTTGAGTCGCTCACCCATCATCGGAGCATTTGCTTTTCCTCTTTTGTTGAGAGGTCGCTCAAAGTCATCAAGCGTCTCATCGCCCCAGCTAGATTTTGCGTGTCTGATGATGTAGAGCTTTTTCATCTCTCAACCCATCGGGTACATGATCTCTTGCTGTACCGCCTTTATCTCGCTCATCGTCTCGTCAGATAATGTCATATCCATCGCGGCAAAAGATTCATCAAGCTGCTGGGCATTTCTTGCCCCGATGATGGTTGAAGCGACAAACTCAAACTGTTTTGAATATGCCACCGCCAAAGTCACGGGAGAGATTTCAAGCTTTTTTGCTATCTCAACATAACACGCTGTAGCTTTAAGTGTTTTCTCATTTACAAATCTTGCGACTTGGGAGTTTAAGCGGCTACTTTTACTTGATACATAGTCGGAATATCTCGCATTTTTAGGGTAAAGCTCGCCGTTATACTTTCCGCTGAGCACTCCGCCAGCCAAAGGAGAGTACGGCAGAAGCGATATCTGCTCTCTTTTGCAAACTTCTGAGAGCTCATCCAAAAAACGAGGGTTGTTGAGTGAGAAGTTGTTTTGTATGGACTCAAATCTTGCAATGCCCAGCCTTTTTGAAGTCTCGTTAGCTTTTGTAAGACCGTAAGCCGTGTCGTTTGAAGTTCCGATGTATCGCACCTTGCCCTCTTTTACCAGCTCGTCAAACGCTTTTAATGACTCCTCTATCGGCACGACAGAGTCAGACCAGTGCATCTGATACAGGTCTATATAGTCAGTTTGCAACCGCTTCAAACTCCCCTCAATCGCTCTTTTTATATGAAATGAGTCAATCGCCGTATAACCATGGCGGATGGGCGGAACGAACCAGCCGTTTGCCGCACCTGCAACCTTTGAAGCCACTATTATGCTCTCTCTTGGTTTGCCTTTTAGCCATTTTCCCACAATAGTCTCGGTTACGCCTGCATATTTTTCATCAGGCGGTACAGGGTATAGCTCGGCTGTATCAAAAAAATTGATCCCTCTATCATAAGCCTTATCCATGATTTTAAAAGCCTCAGCTTCATCGCTCCAAGAACCAAAGCTCATAGTCCCCAAGCAGATGGGAGTAACTCTCAGCCCTGTTTTTCCTATATATCTGTATTTCATATAAAAATCTCCATCTTAAAAATATTACACTTCATAACAATCCAAATCTTTTAAATTTACGAAAAATTTCATCTCCTCATGTCTTAGCGCCCTTATCATATTTGTGCTGCCGCTCACCCCTGACGGGTCGCCTGCTATGAGGATGTAACTTCTCTCGAAGCTGATTAGATTGCGCTTTATTCCATCGTTTAAAAGCTGGTTGAGCATCTGTCCGATTGAGCCTTTTTTTACCAAAAATGCGGGAACTACACCCCAGACAATAGTCAGAACTCTTGCCGTTTTTTGCGAATGAAAGCCCGCGTAAATAGTCTGGTTTGGTCTATATCTTGCGATTTTTTTCGCACTGTTGCCTGAGTTTGTCATAGCAATAATGCCGTCTGTTTTTAGATGGTTTGATAACCTTGCAGCGGAGTAGTTTATGCTGTCTGTAAAATCATGCATCTCAAAATCTGAAAATTTATAATATGGATAAGTTGACCTCTCGGTCGCTCTGATGGTTTCCATCATAATTGTCACAGCCTCTACAGGATATTTGCCGACAGTCGTCTCCTCGGAGAGCATAACAGCGTCAGTGCCGTCAAGTATGGCATTTGCCACGTCACTTATCTCCGCCCTTGTCGCACTCTTGGAGTTTGTCACGGAGAGAAGCATTTGAGTGGCGGTAATCACTGGCTTGCTCATCTCATTTGCTTTTTTGATGATCATTTTTTGAGCCTGAGGCACTTCATAGTAGGGAATCTCTATCCCCAAATCGCCTCTTGCAACCATTATGCCGTCACTTGCTTCTATGATCTCGTCAATATTTTCAACGGCGTCAAACTTCTCTATCTTTGCAAAGATCTGCACATCTCCGCCAAAAGAGCTTACGATTTCTCTGGCTTTTATGACATCTAAGGCATGCTGAACGAACGATATCGCCATAAAATCAACACTGTTTTTTACGCCCCACTCCATATCTTTTATATCTTTGGGAGTAAGTATATCAAGACCTAGTCTTGTGTTTGGAAAATTCACCCCTTTAAAAGAGGACAAGATGCCGTTGCTAAGAGCTTCAACCACAATTTTGTCATCTTTTATCTCTACTATTTTTGTCTTTATCTGTCCGTCACAAAAGAAGATATCGCTATCCGTCTGAAGATTTTGTAAAATTTTTGGCTCGCTGATACTTACTACATAGCTGTTGTTTTGGCTTTTGTATCCCGTTATGCTGTTTTTTAAAATCTCTATCTTATCGCCGTGCATAATCTCAAAAGCGCCATCCAAAGCCCCTACTCTTATCTTTGGACCGCTGATATCCTGCAAAACCCCTATGAAAAGACCAGTCTGCTTGCTCGCTTCTCTAATCTTTTGCAAAACGCTCAGATGATACTCGTGTGTACCGTGAGAGAAGTTGAGTCTAAAGACATTTACCCCTGCTCTTATCAACTCTATGATTTTTTCCAAGCTGTCTGATGATGGTCCAACGGTTGCTACTATTTTTGTTCTTTTTTTCATGATTTATAAACACCCTTATATTTTTTTAATAAAATGCTAAGATTCTCAAAACATTATAACAGATTCCCATACTTATAGTACGCGGCACATGCTCCCTCACTGCTTACCATACAGCTTCCAAGCGGGCTTGATGGCGTACAGGCTTTGCCGAAGACTTTGCACTCTACGGGGTTTGCCTTGCCCTTTAAAATATCTCCGCAGATGCAGAGTTTATGGTCATCTATCTTCTCATTTGGCAGTATCTCTTTGTAAAAAACCTCAGCATCAAGATAGCCGTACTCATCTTTTAACTTCAATGCACTCTTTGCAATGTCGCCGATGCCGCGCCATCTAAAATGCTCTCTTTTCTCAAAGTACATGTTATTTAGTTTTTGCGCCTCTGTATTGCCATCGTGTGTTACGCTTCTGCTGTACTCGACCTCAACTTCACATCTGCCTTCACTCAACTGTTTTAAAATCATTAAAACCGACTTCATAACATCAACAGGCTCAAAACCGCTTACAACTAGAGGCTTCTTATAATCGCGGGGAAATTCATCGTAAATCTTGCTTCCGCTGATAACACTGACATGCGCAGGTCCTATGAAAGCGTCTATCTTGTTTGTCTCATCGTCAAGCAAAACCCTCATCGGCTCAGGAACGGTTACGTGGTTTATGTGAAAGAGGATGTTATTGATGCGCTTCTCTATAACTTGATTGATAAGTGCCGCTGTCATTGGCGTTGTCGTCTCAAAACCTATGGCAAAAAATATAACTGTTTTATCTGGGTTTTGCGCGGCGATTTTAAGCGTGTCCATAGGAGAGTAGACAAATCTGACGTCGCTTCCCTTTGCTCTTGCATCTTGAAGCGTTCCGCGGCTTCCCGGGACTTTTATCATATCTCCAAGAGTTATCAGAATGACATCTTTTTGCTCAGATAGAACATAGGCGTGGTCTATCCTCTCCTTTGGCATGATGCAGACAGGACAGCCGGGACCGTGAACAAACTTAACATTTTTTGGCAGAAGCTGGTTTAAACCGTACTTCATAATGGCATGCGTATGTCCGCCGCATACCTCCATGATGTTTACCTCATTTGGTATTTTTTGGGCTTCTTGCTCTATAAGCTTTGCATAGACTTTTATCGCCTTTGGGTCTCTAAAGCCTAAATAGAGCTCTTTTAACCCCAGCTCTCTACTCATCATCGTCCATTCTTCTTGCTATCTCATCAAACGCTTCTAAGCTAAGCAGGGCATCTTCATTGTCGATTTTGTTCATTATAAAACCTACATGTATAAGTACATAATCCCCCACCGCTACACTTCCCTCCTCCATAAGGTCGAGCGAAGCTTCGCGGCTCACTCCCATCGTATCGACAGTGGCTACATTTCTCTCTTTGTCTATCTTTGTTACGCGGCTTGGGATTGAGAGGCACATTATCTCATCTCTCTTTTAAACTCTATCCAGTTGAGCACTCTCTGCACTGAGGCGTCATCCTTAATGCTCACCTCCAAGATGTCAACGTTTGGTTTCAGCTTTCTAGCCTCTTTTTTCTCAGCCTCAACGTCAAACTCGATGTATGGCAGAAGGTCTGTTTTTGTTATAAGTACCAAGTCGGCTTTGCGAAACATCACGGGGTATTTTGCTATCTTGTCATTTCCCTCAGGAACACTTACAAGAACGATGTTGAGATGTGTTCCAACATCATAAGAGGCTGGACATACAAGGTTTCCGACATTCTCCACAAAACAGACATCCACCCTATCTAAGTCTATGTGATGAAGCGCTTTATGAACCATAAAAGCATCCAAATGACACGCACTCCCTGTTTGTATCTGATAGGCATCTATGCCTTTGGCTATTAGTCTCTCTGCATCCCTTGAAGTCTGCAAATCCCCCTCTATAACGGCAAATCTGAACTTTGCCAGCTGGGCAAACTTCTCTAAAAGAGCTGTTTTTCCGCTTCCTGGGCTGCTCATAATGTTTATCGCCAAAATATTGTGACTCTCAAAATGTGCTCTGTTATGAGATGCCTCATGGTCATTTTTATCCAAAATCTTCTCAATTACCTCTATGGTCTTTGCGTCATTTAGCTGAGGGTTTGCATGGACGTTTTGCATATCGTGAGTATGTTCATGTGTATGCTCCGTTATACTGCATCCGCAATCTTTGCACATTATCTGCCGCCTTTTTTGTAAAGATTAGACTATTTTAATAAATTGTTCCTTATAATAGAGAAAGTTTCCTATGAAGGATATTATGAGATGGATATTAGCGCAGACGATAGATACAGAACACTGGAAAAGAGCATGAAAAAGCTCTCTTATGAGAAGAACGCGCTCATCGAAGTTCTTCACAGCGCTCAAGAGACATTCGGATATTTGGGTATTGACACGCTCAAATACATCGCCAAAAGATTAAAACTCCCATACTCAAAAGTTTACGGTGTTGCTACCTTTTACAACCACTTCAGACTAAAACCAAAAGGCAGACATAACATCGTTGTATGTTTGGGAACTGCCTGTTATATAAAAGGCTCTGACAAGATCCTTGAGAAGATAGAAAAAAGATTTGGCATTAAAGCGGGTGAAACTACATCGGATGAAGCTTTATCGCTACTTACTGCGAGATGTTTCGGCTCATGCTCTTTGGCTCCCGTTATAGTCTGTGATGAGCAGATAAAAGGTAAAGTATCGCTTGAAAATCCACTATGCGATATTGAGGAGATGATAAAATGATAACATCAACCGCAGAGCTCCAAGAGTTAGCGAGCAAAAAAAGAGAAGAGAATGAAAAAAATCCAAAAGAGATTAGCTCTGAGCGTTCAACTCCTTTTTACACAAAACAGAGAAGAATCGTTCTTGAGAACGAAGGTCTTATCGACCCTGACGACATAGAGGATTATATAGCTCACGGCGGCTACATGTCACTTTTTAAAGTGCTAGATGAGATGAGCCCAAAAGAGGTTATCGAAGAGGTAAAAATAAGCGCTCTTCGCGGTCGCGGCGGCGGAGGCTATCCGACGGGGCTTAAGTGGGAGAGCGTTTCAAAAGTGATAAGCGAGCAGAAGTACATCATCTGCAACGGTGATGAGGGCGACCCTGGAGCTTTTATGGACAGAGCGGTTATGGAGGGCGATCCTCACAGAGTATTGGAAGGAATGGCGATTGCAGGTTATGCCTGCGGTGCCAACAAAGGTTATATCTATGTTCGCGCCGAGTACCCAATAGCGGTAGAGAAACTAAACAGAGCCATAAAACAGGCAACAAAACTTGGGATTTTGGGAGAAAATATCGCTCACAGCGGTTTTAATTTCAGTGTTGAAATTCGCCTCGGTGCAGGCGCGTTTGTTTGCGGAGAAGCAACCGCACTTATAGCTTCAATAGAAGGGAATCGCGGACATCCAAGGCAAAAACCGCCTCATCTAAGTGATCACGGTCTTTGGGGTCAACCTACCCTTTTAAACAATGTCGAAACACTAGCAAACATTGCACCGATCATAAAAAACGGCGGGGCATGGTTTAGAGCAATCGGAACAGAGAACTCAAGCGGAACAAAAGTTTTTGCACTCACCGGGCATATAAAAAACAGTGGACTCGTAGAAGTTGAGATGGGAACGACCTTAAGAGAGCTTATTTTTGACATCGGCGGCGGAGTTGAAGAGGGGCGAAAATTTAAAGCTATACAGTCGGGAGGACCTAGCGGAGGGTGTATTCCAGAGCATCTTTTAGACCTGCAGGTTGATTATGAGTCGCTAAAAAGTGCAGGCTCCATTATGGGAAGCGGCGGACTGATAGTTATAGACGACAGTTCAAATATGGTCGAGATCGCGCGCTTCTTTATGGACTTTTGCAGAAGCGAATCGTGCGGAAAATGCACGCCTTGCAGAGTAGGCACAACCGAGCTTACACTTCTTTTGGATAAGTTTATAAAAAAAGAGGCTACAAAAAAAGATTTTGAACTTCTAAAAGAGATGTGTAAAATGGTAAAGAGTACGAGTCTTTGCGGGCTTGGACAGACTGCGCCAAATCCGGTTTTAAGCACAATAAGATACTTTGAAGATGAATATTTGGCAGGAATTTGTGATGATTAGAGAAAAAGTAAGAGTAAAAAGCTTTAAAATAAACGATATCTGCGTAACTGGGCAGTCTAACCAGACTATTTTAGAAGTTGCGCGCGACAACAACATCGAGATCCCTACCATGTGTTACATGGAAGGACTTAGCTGTGTTGGCTCGTGCAGAATGTGCATAGTGGAGATAAAGGGGAGCCATGAGCCTACCCCCGCATGTACCGCAAAGATAAAAGAGGGGATGGAAGTAACTACTTCTTCACCCCAGATAGAGGCCGCAAGGAAGATGATACTCTCCATGATGTTTTCCGAGCGCTCTCACGTATGCTCAACCTGCGTTGCAAACGGAGACTGCGAACTGCAAAACAAGTCGGTAGAGCTTGAACTTGAACACTCCGAAGTGCCGTATCTAAACCAAAGGTTTGAGATAGACGCTTCGCATAAAAATTTCGTCAATGACCCAAATAGATGCATACTCTGCACAAGATGTATCCGTGTCTGCGATGAGATCGAGGGCGCACACGCGCTTGATTTGGCAGGCAGAGGGCTAAATATGAGAATAGTGCATGATATGGATGAGCCGTGGGCTGATTCGCAGAGTTGCACAAGCTGCGGCAAATGCGTCTATGTCTGCCCGACTGGTGCGCTTTATGAGAAAGATATCAGCGAAGAAGAGGTCATTAAAAAGAGAGATATTATTACGGAGCTTATAAAAAACAGGGGGGAATAAGCTATTTATCTTGCCATTTGAAGATTTCTAAAATTTTTATCTCCGTTTGTTCAATTTTATAGGTTACTGTATAGCCTTGAAATACCATATCTCTGTATGTTTCATCATCGCTATAAAATGATTTTTTATACATTTTTGGATTATTTGGGATTTGCTTTATATGGGTTATAAGTTTTGTTTTAAAGGTTTTGGCAGCTGATTTTTTATCTAGGGCGATGTAGTTAAGTATATTTTTAAATGATTTTACAAAATGCTCTTCATAAACTATTTTCATAAAGAATCTATATGGCTATCTATCTCTTTTACAAACTCATCATGGTCTATATATTTGGCATTTTTTTCTGCTTGGAAAACTCTTTCTTTGGCTTCATCTACATCACTCACTACAAAAGAAGGAGTATCTTCAACAACTTTAAGTTCGTTTGATGGAAATGTTTGAAACAGAGAAACTATCTGCGCATATATTTCATCTGAAACACTCAATTTTATTGTATGCATGAAACACACCCTCTACTAAATATTTTTATACTGCGATTATAACATTGTTTTTTAACAAACTTAATTAATTGTGTTAGTCCATAACATTTGGCACTAAGGATTATTTTCAATTCAAACTCATACTTATTGTAATCATTTATTGCATTAAAAAATAGCACTTGAAAGTGAATAATTAAATCACTTATTACCTCTAGATGTTTTTATAAATATGGGTAAAAATTTAAAAAAATAACACATACTTAAAAGATTTGGGTAAAATAATGCAAATAATGCCCATATTCAAACCACAGGTGTAAAAAAATGCAAAAAGAGTACATTCCTCTAAAATTGCCGATACACAAAGAGTTAGAAACAAAGGGTGTTCTCAAAAAAATCATCAGTGCCAACAAAGCACTTGCCGAGCTAAAAGGTGTTGCTCGTTCTATACCAAACCAAAGCATACTCGTCAATGCGCTCTCACTTCAAGAAGCAAAAGACTCATCAGAAATAGAAAACATCATCACTACACACGATGAACTTTACCGTGCACATTTGGGCGGCGCAAATATCTCTTATCAAGCAAAAGAGGTACAAAGATACCGTGAAGCACTTTATAGAGGTTTTGAGCTAGTTAAAACTAACAATCTGCTGCTCAAAAAACATATTGTAGAGATTCAGCAAATTTTAGAAGAAAATCAAGCGGGTATGCGAACCCAAAGCGGAACAGTGCTCAAAAATGAAAAAAGCGGCGAAATAATATATATGCCTCCTCAAAATCCAGCAGATATTCAAACTCTAATGGATAACCTAGAACATTATATCAATAATCCAGATTTGGATGATTTTGACATACTGGTCAAGATGGCAATTATTCACTACCAATTTGAATCCATTCATCCATTTTATGATGGCAACGGACGAACCGGAAGAATCATCAATATTCTTTTCTTGATGCTTTACGGACTGCTTGAACTTCCTATTTTGTATATGAGCTCTTATATCATCAAAACCAAAAATGATTACTATAGACTTCTAAATGAAGTACGCACAAAAGAGGCATGGGCAGAGTGGACACTATACGTTCTTACAGGGGTGGACGAGACTGCCAAAGACAGTATCAGGCTCATCAACGACATCAATATTCTGATGGAAGACACAAAAGAGAAGCTATCAAAAGAGCTTACAAGATTATACTCCAAAGATTTGCTTGAACTGCTTTTTTCGCATCCTTATACAAAAATAAGTTTCTTAGTTGATACACTTGTGATTACAAGAAAAACAGCATCATCATATCTCAAATCGATGGAAGATATTGGAATTCTCAAAAGTATAAAAATGGGCAGAGATGTCTATTTCATCAATATAGCACTGTTTGAATTATTAAAAAACAAGTAGGTAAAAATGACAAAAGATTCTCCAAAAAAATTACGCCTTGCAACTCTTTGGCTTGATGGCTGTTCAGGGTGTCACATGTCGATTTTGGATATGGATGAAAAACTTATAGAGATCGCCGAGTATGTCGATGTCGTTTACAGCCCTTATGTCGATGCAAAAGAGTTTCCAAAGGATGTTGATTTAGCCATAGTTGAGGGTGCGCTCAGCAGTGACCATGACATAGCTATGATAAAGAAGATAAGAGAAAACTCAAAACTCATACTCGCTCTTGGAGATTGCGCGATTACGGGAAATGTCTCGGCTATGAAAAACCTCTTTGGCAGTGATGCGGTTTTAGAGAGGGGTTATTTAGATTTGGCAGATACAAATAAGAGCAATACGTATCCATCCAAAATTGTGCCCAAACTCCTAGATAAAGTTTTGCCTCTGCATGAAGTTGTACATGTAGACTACTTTCTTCCAGGTTGCCCTACTCCCTCAGATGCAATATATGAGATGCTTAAAGCGCTCATAGAGGGCAGAGAGATAAATATACACTCCCTTACAAGATTTGGAAAGTAACAATGGATAGCAAAAAAATCATAATCGACCCAGTAACCAGAATTGAGGGGCATGCAAAGATAACAATCGACCTTGATGAGAGCGGCAAAGTAGAAGATGCAAAAATACATGTAACGCAATACCGCGGATTTGAGAAGTTTTGCGAGGGCAGAATCTACACCGAAATGCCAGCAATAACCGCCAGAACTTGCGGTATCTGCCCAGTCAGCCACGTTATAGCATCCACAAAAGCCATAGATGAGATTTTAGCTATAACTCCTCCGCAAGCTGGCATAAACATACGAAAGATCATAAATCTGGCTCAGATATTGCAATCCCACACGCTAAACTTTTTTCACCTCTCAAGTCCAGATTTTATATACGGTTTTGACGCGCCAAAAGAGGATAGAAATATCTTTAAGATGATGCAGACACATCCTCAAATGGCAAGGGACGGCATAAATCTAAGAGCATTCGGGCAAAAGATCATAGAGGAGTTGGCGGGAAAAAGAATCCACCCCACAGGAATAGTACCAGGCGGAGTGGAGCATAAAATAGAGCAAAGCCAAAAAGAGGCGATACTCTCACAAATCCCGGATATGATGAAAATAGCGCAAAGTGCGCTAGAGTTTTTTAAAACAAATCTTCATAAGTTTCAAAAAGAGATAGACTCATTTGCTACTTTTTCATCTCTTTTTATGGCGCTCTCAAATGAGCAAAGAACGCTTGAGCACTACGACGGAGAGCTCTGTTTTATGGACAGCGAGGGAAATATTCTCAAAGATAAAATCAATCCGCAAGATTACAGAGAGTTTATCGGCGAAGCGGTGGAAGAGGACAGCTACCTAAAATCTCCATACTACAAACCGCTTGGCTACAAGAATGGAATGTACAGAGTGGGAGCACTTGCAAGACTAAACATAGCACAAAGCTGCGGCACTCCTTTGGCGGACGAGGAGCTTAAAAAATTCAAGGCGCTTGGTGGCGGCAAACCTGTTTTAAACTCATTTTACTACCACTACGCAAGGCTTATCGAAATTATCTACGCCATCGAGAAAATAGAAGAGCTTTTAAATGACGATGAGACGATAAGCGAAAATGTAAAAGTTACCTCAAAAATAAGCAACCTAAGAGGTGTCGGGTGTTCGGAAGCACCAAGAGGAACACTCTTTCACGACTACCAAGTCACAAAAGACGGCATCATAACAGCCGTAAATCTCATCATTGCGACGGGAAACAACAACCTTGCAATGAACGCTGGAGTAAAACAGACAGCCCTTGCGTTTGTGGATAGCAAAAACATAACAGACGGCGCGCTAAACAGAGTCGAAGCGGTCATAAGATGTTTTGACCCATGCCTTAGCTGTTCTACGCACGCACTGGGAATAGTCTCGTCTAAAATCGAGGTGCGCGACCACAACAAAAAAGTGATCCAAGTGATCGAGAGAAACTGATGAGAGCCGTCATAGGGTATGGCAGCTCTATTAGAGGCGAGGATGCTTTCGGGCTTGATGTCATAAAAGAGCTGCAAAAACTTCCGCTAAAAGAGACAAAACTATTTTCTGCTCATCAACTCACGCCCGAGACGGTCTTAGAGCTTCAAGATGCTGATGAGATAATCTTTATAGACACCTGCCATGATGATAAAAATCCCTACGCTCTGGCTTGCTCTTTGGCTCTGCAGAGCACTCTAAACCTAAGCCACCATATCTCGCCAAAGACAATTATCTACATGTTAAGAAGTCTATATGCTAAAAACCCTCACTTTTATATCTACTCCATGATGAGCGGCAGTTTTGATGGCATAACCGATAACGTACGCTATAAAGATAGAGTCTCAATGACGACAGATCATATTGTTTCGTTTGGTGGGGAGTAGTATGAGAAAATCGCTTTTTTCACTGCTTTTAGTCTCTCTTTTTGCCATAAATATATATGCAAATAATAGAGAAGAGGCTCTTTGCGGCACTTTTTTTGAGCCGTTCGTTTTTTGGATCTGGAGCTCTATGACGCCCAAACCTGAGAGCAGTATAGTCGCTAATATTCCATTTATAGAGCCAAGCCAATACGTGACGTCTGATGGCAAAACGCTTAGAGGTTACAGATACTCCTCAAATAACGGCTACGCAAACACCTCTCCAAAAGGGTATATTTTGGTCGCTATGGGAAATACAATGCTCTCCGATCAGATGGTCGTTATGCTAAATAGCTTCTCACAAAGAGGCTACGATGTTTACGTTTACGACTACAGAGGATATGCAAACTCAGAGGGAGCTAGACGCATAAAAGCGATAATAGAGGACTACAAAGAGATAACCCAAACGCTAAATAAAAGATACAAAAGAAAACTGCTCTACGGCATCTCGCTTGGCGGTGCGGTAATGTTAAACGTCATAGGCTCTGGTTTAGAATATGATGCGGCTGTTATAGATTCTGCTCCGAGTTTTCTCTCCCCGTTTGGATGTCCAAAATCCATAGACCCGCTGGAAAATATCCCCAAAGATGCCAGTAAAATTTTTGTGATCACTGCACAAAGTGATTCTGTTCTTCCTAGTAGCATGACATCCCCGCTAAGAGAGAGTGCAAAAGAGAGAGGTGCCAAAACGCTCGATGGGGAGAAGTATGAACATCCGTTCGCCGACAAAGACCTAAATATTCACTATCAGCGGATGGCACTTATTTTAGAGTTTTTAGATACCAAAAATTAACAGCAGTACAGGAAGAAGAAGCAAGTCTGCAACGATAGCCATAAACATAGCTATCATGGTAAGAAGTCCAAAATAGATAGTCGGCAGAAAGTTGGAGAGCACCAAGATACAAAAACCTATCATAATGATGGTAGAGGTGTAGAACATTGCAGTTCCAATACTTTTGTGCGCCATGAACATAGAAGCTTTCGCGTCGTTTGTGCGGTTGTAAAGCAGAGAGTATCTGTAGATGTAGTGTATGGTATCGTCAACCGCTATGCCTATGCTGATGGCTGCGATAGTTATGGTCATCATATCAAGCGGTATGTCCATCCACCCCATAAATCCAAAAATAGTACCTACGGGAATAATGTTTGCGATAATTGCTATGATCGCAATTTTTAGGCTTCTAAAGAGTGCTAAAAACATTAAAAATAGTATGAGAACAACCACTCCAATTGTCTTGATCTGCGAATCGAAGAGTGACTGAAGCATATTGTTGTACATGATCAAAAGATTTGCCATCTTGTGCTCTTCATACTCTGGATCTAGCATCTCTTTTAGATCCATATTTATCTTTTTTATAAGTAGATCTCTTTGAAGATTCGGCATAGAGTCGATGATTCTGGTACTTATCCTTACCTGATTCTTTTCTATATCAACGTAAGGTGTCAGTATGATCTTTCTATACTTATCAGGCAGCTCTTTGTACATAAGTGCAAGTGTAAGACCGTCAGCCTCTTTTCCGTCATTTAAGACCTTTAAAATCTCTCCTGTCGTTGAGAGCGAGAGCACTTTTCCCACTGCCTCAAGAGAGTCAAGGTACTCATGAACCTCTTTTATCTTGTGCATCTTGGTTTGCGTAAACCAGTACTTCTCTTTGTCCTCAACACTCTCCTCGAACTCATCTGCGAAGGAATCTAGCTCTTCATCTTCACCTGATCCCGCCACCTCAACAGAGGCTACCTCATCACTGCTCTCTTTAAATGTCAAGATGACATCAAGCGGCGTAGTCCCGCCTAGTTTTTGGTCAATTAGAGCCATTCCCTTATATATCTCGGTATCTTGTTTAAAGTAGTCTATAAAACTGTTCTCAACTCTGAGCTTAGTAGCACCGGATATGGAGAAAATCACAACAAACAGGGCTGAGATAAGAATTGTTTTTCTATAGTGAAAGGCGAAATGCGCTACCTTAGCAGTAAATGGAGCGCCGCCTTTGCCAAATTCGAGAGACTCTTTTTTCTCAAAGAGAAGCAAAATTATCGGAAAGAGAATGTATGTAAGAACAAGAGATACGATTATTCCCACACTCATCATCCAGCCAAAGTTTATAACAGGCAAGATGGAGCTAAAAACCAGAGAACTAAATCCTGCAATGGTAGTGATTACAACGAAGAAAGATGGCTTTGCCATAGAGAGAACAGTGTCTAGTGTTATATCCATCTGTGTATCATGTTTATCATGGGCATATAACTCTTTATATCTCACTATTAGGTGCACCACCAGAGACATATTCATGATAAGTTGCAGTGAGATATAATTTGAGGAGACAACGGTTATCTCCCATCCAAAAAGCCCTAAAAAGCCGCTTGTTACAATAAGCGAGGTGGTGCAGATAAAAAGCGCTATGATAACCCACTGTACCTTTTTTAGAAGGATATATAATATGACTATAAGAAGCACTACTATAAGTCCGCCGAAAGTTTTGAGGTCATATTTTACAAACTCGACCATATCATCGGCGATCATCTCGACTCCGCCTAAATGGAGCTTAACGCTGCTGTGCTCCTGCTCAAAATTTTTAAGGATCTCTCTTAGTTTTACTATTACTTGATGGGTCTCTTCTCTTAAAATATCTCTATACTCTTTAAGCTCTATCTGGGCCTTTTTGTACCCCTCTCTCTCCGCTTTACTAAGTTCCTTTTGCTTTTTAAGCTTTACAAATCTGTCTCTGTTGTCTATAAGAGAGAAGTACTTCTCATCTCTTTTAAGGTTTACCATCAAAGCGGTAGTTCCAAAGTCATCGCTTACAAGGTTCTCTTTATAGACCGCACTTGTCAAGAACTCCTGTTTGACAAGCTTTTTGTCAATATTTTGAGATTCCAGCGTGGGTATATCTTTTAAAAGCTCTTTTAGCGGAATGGGCGGAGACTGTAAAAGAGGAACGTTTACTATGGAGTTAATGCTCTCTACTATCTCTAGCGTCTCTATCTGAGAGCTTAGCTCCTTAATGTTTGCAATATTCTCATCGCTTAAAAGATCATCTTGTGTAGTATATGTGACAACCAGAAAGTTCGGTGCTTCAAAACGCTTGAGCACATCTCTTGTATATTCAAGATCTTTGTCATCCTCAAGCAGAAGTGTCTCGGCACTTGCATCTATCTCAAGTTTGAAGGCAAAAAGAGCCATTATGAGTATGAAAACACTCATAAGAGCTAAAACGATTTTTGGGTATTTTAAAATGTAATTTTGGTATATGGTGTTTAACATTATCTATGACTGCTTAGCCAAAGCGTCCATCAGTTCGCCTATGCTCTTAGTACGTAAAAACTCTTTAAACTGTGCTCTGTCAGTCTTTAGGATGCTTACTCCCAGTATCTCCACATCGTAAACGAGCCAATCCTCTTTGCCTTGTATGCTCTGACTTGGCTTGTGGAACTTGTAGACTATCTCAAGCTTCTCCTCTTTTCCTACTAGGTCTGTAAAGAATGCCATTCTGTTAGATTTTGGCTGTTGTATCTTATTTATTTCTACCTTCTCACCCTCATAAGCGTCTATCTTCGCGGAGTATGACTGCTTCATACGCTCTACATAAAGCTCTACAAACCTTTTTGCATCACTTGCAGAGAGCTCTTTCCAAGTGCTGCCAAGGCTTAGTTTAGCCATTAGCTCAAAATCGAACATTGGCGATATAGATTTGACTATATCCGCGTTTCTCTGCTCTTTTGTGATGTTCTTGTTCTCTACTATGACTATTATCTCATCTATCTTGTTTAAAAAGCGGCTCTTAAGCTCACTCTGCTCATCTGCTTGAAGGTTATAAGATAAAATGAACGGTGCAAGGACCGCCAAAATTTTTTTAAAGATACTCTTCACTACTACTCCTTGATCTGTTTATCTCTATACTGCTCATACATATCTCTCAAATATGGATAGAGGTCTACCGCATCCCTTTTGATGTCATCATACCAATCTATGTTCAATGAGACGTAGTTCACTTTTTCAAGCGTTTTTGCTCCAAGATACTCTGCAGGCGTATCTGTCAAAGTATCGTAGTTTCTCTCGGTATAATCAAGAGGGCTTAGGTACGAATCAGGATACATTCCAATAAGGTCTCTTAGATTTGATGGTCCTAAAAGAGGCAGAACTATATGAGGGCCACTGCCCACTCCGTAAAATCCCAATGTCTGTCCGAAATCCTCGTTATGAGGTTCAAGCTCGCAATATTTCTTTGCCACGTCGAAAAGCCCAAGAACTCCTGCTGTTGAGTTAACAACAAAACGAACGCTCTCCTCAGCTGCATTGCGCATTTTTCCCTGAAGCACGTTATTTACAAAACGCATCGGGAAGTAGAGGTTTTTGAAAAAATTATCCACACTCTCCCTGATATCTTCGTGCAAAACCCACTTGTAGCCTTCTGCAACTGGTTTAATTGCATATTCATAAGCCTTGTCATTAAAAGTTGTCATAGCTCTGTTGTAGCCGCTAAAAGGGTCATAGACCTCTTCTACCTCAAACTCATCCGCAAAACCTTCAAGTTCACCGTTAAAGTCACCACTCTCTTGCTCAATAGCAACCTCACTCGGTTTTTCCACCGACTTTGAACTACAACCCGTCAATGTTATTACAAAAGTAATAGCAAAAGCAAAATAAACAGATCTCAAATCATACCTTTACTCTATCCGTCAAAGCCCTCGTCAAAGACAAAATATCAATATTTTCCAAACTTACTCCGGTCGGAACGCCCTGAGCAATTTTTGAGTAGTTTATATTAAAATTACTTAATTTATCTTCAATATATAACATAACAGCATCATTTGCAATGGATGGCGTTAACGCAAAGACTATCTCATTGATTCCTGAGGAGACCAGTTTTTCAAGCTTTGAGAAATCAAACTCCGCCAACGACTCCAAGACAAAGTATCTTCCGCCAAAGAGCGCGTTCTCTTCTAGAAGCAATATATCTTTTGCGTTCTCGACTATGCACAAAAGCGTCTCATCTCTGCTATCGTCACAGCAGATGAAACAGAGTTCATCTTCGCTCATCCCGCCGCATGAAGAGCACTGTTTAAGGGTTCCAAGAGCCTCTTCTATCGCATGAGAGATCTTCATACCCACAAAACTATCTTTCATGACCATATGGTAAGCGAGCCTTGTTGCCGATTTCTTCCCGATAGTCGGGAGCTCCTGCAGGGCATCTACAAGCTTGTTAAACTTCTCTAAAGAACCGTTCATTAAGAGTTCTCTTTTGGCAGAAGTATCCAGAGTTTTAGAGGTGCTTTTAGTCTGCCTGCAACCTCTTTTGCTTCCTCTCCATATCCCATAAACATATCCGCTCTCACGCTTCCCTTTATGGCACCGCCCGTATCTTGAGCCATAACGACGCGGTTAAACTCTACAACTTCATCTTGCGCACTTAAATAGAGCATGCTTCCAAGAGGAATATATTTTCTATCTACCGCAATTGAGCGTGTAGGCGTAAGCACGACTCCAAGCGAACCGCTTGCCGCATGCTCTTTTTCTCTAAAAAAGACCATAGACTTATTGTAGTTAAGTACTTCATCTATCCTTGAAGGGTTCTGCTGTAGCCACGCTTTTATGCTTTGAAGCGAAATATTTTCTAAAGGTATCTCACCGATATTTACAAGATATTTCCCTATCGAGGCGTATTTGTGCCCATTTTGGTTCTCATACCCGACAAAAATAGCACTTCCATCATCAAGAGTAACTCTTCCCGATCCTTGAACTTCCAAAAAGAAGAGATCGATCTTTGAATCAGTATAGCAGATCACCTCTGCATCAAGTTCATTCTCTACAGCATCTTTTCTCTCATGGTAAGGCACAAGCCTGTTGCCTACAAGTTTACCTCTTAATCTGTAACTTTTAAGTTCCGGATACTGCTCGCTAAGATCAACGATCACCAGATCTTTTGGAGTTCTGTAAAGAGGGTAGATATATGGCTCTTTTTTACTCAGTGAACCTTTTAGTTCAGGTTCGTAGTAGCCTGTTAAAAGCCCCTCTTGCGAGCTCTCTGGAAGAGCGATTTTATAAGGGGTAAAATAAGTAGTTAAAAACTCTTTTGCATCTGTTACGTCTGCTGCTCTGATGCACAGATCAGCGTAGATCTCTTTTGTTTTAGCCGTTTTACAGCTTTGCACAAATGACTCCAGAGCGTTTGCATAATCCTCCCCGTGCCAATTTGGAAGCTGGCTAAAGTCACTCTTGTAAAGATCGGTCTCAGGCATATTTGAAAAACATACCTGAGGCTCTTTTGAGCAGCCTGTAAAGAGTAAAAATGCGCTTAAATAGAGTATTAAATGTTTCATAAGAGGGATTATACATAGATTAAATTTAAAACGTTATAATTGCAAAAAAATTTTAGACGTTAGGATAGAAAAAAGTATGCAAGATTTAAGCTATTACGAAATATTAGAGGTCTCAAGAGATGCGGACCAAACTACGATCAAAAAAGCTTACAGAAAAATGGCAAAAATTTATCATCCCGACAAAAATCCGGGTGACAGCGAAGCCGAACACAAATTTAAATTGTGCAACGAAGCTTATCAATGTCTAAGTGACGACAAACAGAGAAGCATTTACGACAGATACGGCAAAGAGGGACTTCAAGGAATGGGCGGCGGCAGAGGCCGCTCATCAGCAGGTTTTGATGATCTAGGTTCGATATTTGAAGAGATGTTCAGCGGTTTTGGAGGCTCATCACGACGCCGTCAAAATCCGGCAGATATGGAGAAGTACCCGCTTGATATGAACGTCGATATGACAATAAGTTTCAACGAAGCGGTATTTGGCTGCGAAAAAGATGTTGAGTTTAAGTATAAAAACTCTTGTAACAGCTGTAAGGGTACCGGTGCAAAGGATGGCAAACTTTCAACTTGTCATCAATGTAGAGGACAGGGTCAAGTCTTTATGAAACAGGGTTTTATGACATTCTCTCAAACCTGCCCTGTTTGTCACGGAAGCGGTTCTGCGCCATCAGCACCTTGTGGTAGCTGCGACGGTAGAGGATACCATGAAGAGAAGGGCAACGTAACCATCAAGATCCCAAAAGGGATCGACAGCGGTAACCGCCTTAGAGTCTCAGGAAAAGGAAATATCGGTAAACGTGGAGATAGAGGCGATCTTTACGTCACTTTTAACGTAAGACCGGATAAGCACTTTCAAAGAGACGGAAATGACGTCTACATCGCAATTCCTGTCTTTTTTACTCAGGCAGTCTCGGGAGAGAGCCTCACTATCCCTTCACTAACTGGCGAGCTGGAGCTTAAACTTGATGTAGGCACAAAAGACAAGCAGCAGTTCCTCTTTAGAAATGAGGGCATAGAGGATGTTCACGGTCACGGCAAGGGAGATCTCATTGCACAGGTCAACATCACCTACCCTAAAAAACTCACAGATGAGCAGCGTGAACTTCTTAGCAAGCTCCAAGAGTCTTTCGGCATAGAGTCAAAACCGCATGAGAGTGTTTTGGACTCTGCCATCGAAAAGATGAAAAGCTGGTTTAAATAGAAAGTTTTTTTAAACTAAAAGTTATAGGCAACCTGAGCGACAAAACCCACTGCATTATCATCCGTAATGTAGCCGTTCTTTGTTGCTGCCTCTCTTATGTAGCCTCCGCTCATAAAATAGCCTGCTCCCACAAGAAAATTGATACTTTTTGAGTATCTGTAAGTCGTAAAAATATCGATCTCATCCCCGTAGTGGTCATTTTGCATAGATGCTATCGTATAACTCATCCACTTGTTGCTTTGCTGATGGGCATAAAGTTTATGATACTCGATCTTGATACTTGTTTTAGAATCGGGTGTCAAAATTGCAAAGAGCTCATAATCTTTGAGATTATTCCACTGCACAAGATTAAGTCTTCCGTAATACTTGTCGCTTGCTCCAAATACGGCATCAAAGGTCTCCCTCTCTTTCGTATTTGGGTCATCGCCGCTTGCGTACGAGTGACCAAGACCGACTTTAGTATTTAAAGATTTAAAATTGTAACCTCCCTCAAGATGATAGCCAACAGCATCAATGTAGACCTTCTCATCTGTCACTTTCGTATAATCACCAAAAGATTTTATATAGGTCATATCATAAAAAAATCTATTTATATCCCTGTCGTAAACTCTTGCTCCTGCATAAAAATTCTCCAATGAGTTGTAGAGCTCATTTTTCCTCTCATTTGTTTTATATGCAAATATCGGCTCGATCGCAGCACTTTTTTTATAAGCATAATGTCCGTACACTCCGCCGCCGTAATAGCCGTGACGATGGTTCAGACTAAAGTCGTCAGGATCGTGAAGCATGGTAGCGCCGTAGAAAAAATCTAAAAAATTATCTCCCTCTTTTAGCGAAACTTTCACTGCATCCCATATCCATTTTCCTGAGTTTTTCCACTCTCCTGGACCAAAAACTCTTGAATCACCGTACGAGATGCTCTGTCTTCCTACAGTAACGGTCATCTTCTTGTTTTTATACTCCAGAAATGTTTTGCCAAGCTCAAAACTGTCTGTCTGTGAGCTGTTGACCTCTCCAAACTCTCTATTGTAGAAGTCATCGCTCTTAAATCCCCAGTCAATAACTCTTGAGTCCTGCATTGAGAGTTTTGCACTCCAGTTATCGTTAAACTTATATCCAACTCCAAATCGAACTCTTGTCATAAGATAGCTATCACGGCTCTCTCCGATCATTGGCTTTGTTCCGTAATATTTCTCGTTCATATTATCAAAACTCTCAAAGCGCAGCCTCACCTCTGCATCATAATCAAACTCAGCATATAGCGATGAAGCGATCAGCGACAAAAGAGAGAGTTTTGCGGTTCTTTTGTTCATAATTTTACTTTAGAATTAATATAGGTGTTTTAAAAACGATTTTATACTATATGTTTCTTTTTTAGATGCTTGAATTGAGGTTGAATACTTTAATGGTGTTGTTTTAAAGTAGGGTTTGTGATAAACTTTTATATCTTAATAAAAGAGCAATTTTAAATGAACAAAGAACATCTAAAAAAGAAACTATACGCACTCGCCCTCTCAATGTTTAGAAAAGATTTTTTCGGCATCTATCACGGTTCCATCTCTGCAAAAACTGAATCAAACCGCTTTCTCATCAACACAAAAGAGGCTATCTTTGACGCTCTTGATAGCAGCTCTCTTATAGAGCTTTATTATAAAAAAGATTACAGATGGAACCAGGCGAGTATTGACTCAAATATTCATCACAGCATCTACTCCCAAATATCGGATGCTAAATTTATCTGTTTTAGTATGCCCCCTTTTACGACGGCATATTCGCTGGATCACAATATTATTACCCCAAAAGATTACTTTGGATACAAAGAGCTGGGCTCTATTGAGATAGTAGACCCGAGAAGTTTTGATGATTGGTATGAGAGAGCAAGCAGTGAAATCGCCTACTATTTTCAGAGTAAAAAAACGGACATTATGGTCATAAGAGGCTATGGGGTCTACACTTTTAACAGAGATATTCATGAGATGGCGAAGAAGATCGCCATCTTAGAGAAGAGCTGCAGACTCCTTCTGCTTGATAACACAAAAAACGATACCGCATTTGATTAAAATTCTCGAAAAACTTGTTTTTCGTAGCTTTAGGGGGTTGTAGGGACTTTAGTCCATGCCAATAAAACGGACAAGTTCGTTTTATTGCATAGCTATAGAAGTAGACTCTTTATTGCCTCATAAGCAGTATCCATCATCTTGTCGCACTCATCTTTTGTGATGATATATGGCGGCATAAAGTAGACTATATGACCGAGCGGGCGTAGCAAAACACCGTTATCAAGCCCATATTGATAGACCATAAGCCCTATTCTCTCTTCGGGTTTGTACCCTTTTAGCTCCACTGCGCAGATCATACCTGTCTGTCTGATTGACTCTACGTTTTCAAGATTCTTAAACTTTGAGAGTTTGTCTCCCATATACTCGGCTGTCTCTCTGTTCTTTTCTATAACGTTATCTCTCTCAAAAATATCAAGCGTCGCATTTGCAGCGGCGCACGCAAGAGCGTTGCCTGTATAACTATGAGAATGCAGAAATGCTTTGTGCTCGTTATAGTCACAATAAAATTTGGCATATATCTCATCTGTTGTTAGTACTACAGATAGCGGCAGGTAGCCGCCTGTAAGCCCTTTTGAGAGCACTATAAAATCAGGTGTTATGTTAGCGCTCTGGCATGCAAACATCTCTCCCGTTCTTCCAAAACCTACCATCACTTCATCGGCTATCATGTGAATGTCGTAACTGTTGCAAATGTCACGCACCAAGACCAAAAACTCTTTATGGTACATATGCATAGAACCTGCGCCCTGGACAAGAGGTTCAAGTATAATGGCGCTTATCTCATCTGCTCTCTCTTCACACAACTCTCCAAAAAGCAGGGCTGCTTCTCTTGCTGATTCTATGCTCATATCTTTTGGAACGGGTGTCTGAATGCTTCTTATAAGAAGCGGCTCATAAGTATCTTTGTAAAGTTTTACATCGCCCACACTAAGTGCGCCTATTGTCTCACCATGGTAGGAGTTGCCAAGAGAGACAAAAACCTTTTTATCAGCTCCGCTGTTCTTGTGTGCATGAAAGCTCATCTTCAGGGCGACTTCAACGGCACTTGAGCCGTTATCGGCATAGAAACATTTACTAAGCCCTTTTGGCGTTAGTTTAACTAACCTCTCAGAGAGTCTAACCACCTGTTCATGGGTAAACCCAGCCAAAATAACATGCTCTAACGTCTCTAACTGCTCTTTAATTTTTTCGTTTATATAACTGTTAGTATGCCCGAAAAGATTTACCCACCAGCTGCTGACTGCATCTATATATGAGTTGCCGTCAAAATCTTCCAGATATACTCCATGTGCCTTTTTAATGGGGATCAAAGGGAGTGTTTCATGGTCTTTCATCTGCGTACATGGATGCCACAAAACCTCCAAGTCTCTATTTTTTAACTCTAAATTATTCATATACTATTTTTTCAACTCTACGGCTTCATACTCAGGAGTAAACTCA
Organism: Sulfurimonas crateris; assembly: GCF_005217605.1. Classification (NCBI taxonomy): domain Bacteria; kingdom Pseudomonadati; phylum Campylobacterota; class Epsilonproteobacteria; order Campylobacterales; family Sulfurimonadaceae; genus Sulfurimonas; species Sulfurimonas crateris. The sequence goes on from NZ_SZPX01000004.1 coordinate 111,430, forward strand.
AGGTTTGTACATGCCAAGAGTCCGTGAAGCTCCATCTCCGCTCCGCTTACGTCAAAGAGCTCTTCACCATCCTTTGAGAGAAAAATAAACTTCTCGTACTTATGGTTGTCTCTGTCGATATATTTTGAGTAAACAACATAAAATGCATCTTTAAACTCCGGCATTTGTGAGCAGGTTTTAATATACTTCTCACACTCTTTATCTATACTCTTTATCTCTAATACGTCTGATTGAATCGTATTTAGCAATACTTCGGGCAATTTTGGCAACTCTTCTTTAATATTTGAATACTTATCTATATTGCTCATATAAAATCCTTTCTCTAACTCTTTGTATGTAAATCTTACCACCTTTTCATTAATATTCTTATTAGTAATTATTATCCCAAGCTCTCTTTATCAAGGTTTAATACGAATTTACATAAAATTACGAAAATATCATAAATAAGGCTTGAAATCGATGATCACATGGATGCAGAGACATAAAAAATATCTCATAATAACTATTTGGATTTCCACAATCGCTTTTGTCGGTGCCGGCTTTGTCGGATGGGGTCAATACAGCTACGGAGACAAAGCCGGAGCAGTTGCCAAAGTTGGCAGTGTCGAGATAACAATGGGCGAACTTCAAAAAAGTTATTCAAATCTTTACAATCAATACTCACAGATGTTTCAGGGAGAATTTGATGAGGAGAAAGCAAAAAGTTTCGGTCTTAAATCACAAGCTCTTCAGTTTTTAACACAGCAGGCACTCGTGCTCAATCTGGCTAAGTCTTATGATCTTCAGATAAGCGACGCAGAGCTGCTAGATGAGATCAAAAAGCAGGATTTTTTCCATAAAGATGGTGTTTTCGACAAAGAGATATACAAGCAGGTTCTATCAAGAAACAACCTAAGCATCAAAGAGTATGAAGCTGACGTAAGAAAAGAGCTTCTCATCAAAAAAGCACTTAGCCTTCTGCCTGCCGTGGCACAAGAGAGTGAGTATGAAATCTTAAATACTGCCATGAACATCGCAGATAAGATAGAGTATAAACTATTAGATGCAAGCCAAATAAACATTGACACTTCAGATGTAGCAATAAAGCCTTTTTGGGAGATGATGAAGAGCAGTTTTATGAGCGAAGTAAGCTATGATGTAAAGTTCATCAAACAGCCAAAACTATCACTTGAGTTTGACGATGCAACTATCATTCAATACTATGATGAGAACAAACTAAACTTTAAAGACAGCGAAGGCAAAATACTCCCGCTGGAAGATGCAAAAAGCATGGTTGTTAGCGAGCTAAATGCTAAAGAGACTAAAAAAGAGGCTCTAAGAGGATATATTGCATACAAAAAGGGAGAAGCTAAAGATTTAGAGGTAAAAGATGCGACTATCTCAATATCAAACAACCCTTTTAGCAAAGACGCTATTGACGTAGTATCAAACCTGACTCCTCTATCTCCTTTCTCTAAGCCTGTAATGGTCGGAGAGGATTACTTTACGTTCGAGCTTTTAAAAGTCAACCAGTCACAGCCAAAAAGCTATGAAGAGGCTAAAAGCGAAGCGATAGCTATGTATGTTGAGCAAGAGAGAAAAAGAAGGGTCTCAGAGCTTGCAAAAAACTCTTTTGCTACATTTAAAGGCAAAACGACCGATTTTATAACGGTTAATGATTATAACAAGCTAACGGATCTAAGTGAGAGTGACGCTAACGAGTTCTTGAACACTCTTATTACAAAAAATACGAAAAGAGGCTATATTACTTTGGATAGCGGAAACATTGTTATGTATAACATCTTGGAACAAAAACTGCTTGAAAACGATAACAGCAATCAAGGTGATGTTATTGCCAGATTGAAAAGTGCTATGTTTAACGAAGGGTTGATAAAAAACCTGCAAAACAAGTACAAAACCGAGATTTTTATCGAAGGACTCTAAGTTGAGCAGAACTGTTTTAGCCATAGATATTGGTTCGACAAAGATATGTGCAATTATCGCAGAGATAGCTGACGATAACTCCATAGCTATAACAGGAGCGGGAACTTGCAAAGCGCAAGGTCTCAAAAAAGGAAGCATAACAAACATAGAGCTTGCTTCAAGATCTATAAAAACAGCGCTAAATGACGCAAAAAGAGTCTCAGGCAGCGAAGTAAACACTGCAATAGTCTCTATTTCAGGCGCTTACACAAAGAGCCTAAACTCCAGCGGTATCGTAAACATTCAAAACAAAGAGGTCAGTTTTAAAGAGATAGAGCGTGTAATGCAGACATCTCTTTACAATGCCAATATTCCAAACGAGTATGAAGTACTTCATGCACTTCCATATAACTTCAAAGCAGATGACCAAGACTACATAGAAGATCCGCTTGGGATGAATGCTTCAAGACTTGAGGTCGAGACACATATCATCACAACACAAAAATCAAACCTTAATAACTTAAGAAAAGCTGTCCGTGGTGCGGGTGTCGAAGTTGAGAACATTGTACTAACAGGTTACGCATCTTCAATAGCTACACTTAATGATGATGAAAAAGAGCTTGGTGTTGCAGTTATTGATATGGGCGGAAATACAAGCAATATAACCATCCATTCAGGCAACTCCATAAGATACAACGACTTTTTGGGCGTAGGCTCAAACCACGTAACAAGTGATCTTTCAATGGCACTTCACACTCCTCTAAATATTGCCGAGAGCGTAAAATTAAACTACGGCTCACTTCTAAATCCTAGCAGCGACCTAATAGAGCTCCCGATAATAGGCGATGAGAACACTACACACGAAGTCTCTTTAGAAGTCGTACACAATGTTATCTATGCAAGAGTTGAAGAGACTTTGATGATACTAGCTCAGTTTATAGAAAACAGCGGATTAAAAGATAAAATTGGTGCAGGAATAGTTCTTACAGGCGGATTTTCCCAAATGGAAGGGATGAGAGAGCTTGCCGTTGCAACGTTTGGTTCAGTGCCCGTACGTCTTGCAAAACCAAAAGAGATGGACGGTCTTTTTGACAACCTTCGCTCAGCAGAGTACTCAAGTGCCGTAGGTCTTGTTATGTACTCGGCATCCGCATACACTCAGTATGAGATAGATGTAAATAAAAGAGTTAGACACTCAAATGAGGTTCATACGGGTCATGCAAGTATAAACCTTACCCAAGAGCCTGATGTCTCTACACCTCACCTCCAAGAGCAAGGGAGTGAGAAAAAAGAGGGGATGGTCTCTATATCCATGAAGAAGAGTAAAAAAGAGGATGAGGCCGGAGCCTTCAATAAATTTTGGAACTGGGCAACACAGTTATTTTAAGGAGAGAGTATGGAACCGTTTTTAATTGAAGAAGCACGTGGCATAAATGGAGCAAGGATTGTAGCTGTCGGTGTCGGCGGCGGTGGCGGAAATATGATCGGTCATATGATCAAAGAGGGTGTTACAGGCATCGAGATGATCATGATAAACACCGATGCTCAAGCACTAAAAGAGACTGTCGGTGCATCTACGATCCAGATCGGTGTAAAACTTACAAAAGGTCTTGGCGCAGGAATGAAGCCTGAGATCGGCAAAGAGTCTGCATTAGAGAACTACGATGAGATAAAAAAGGCTCTTGAGGGAGCAGATATAGTATTTATCTCTGCAGGTCTTGGCGGAGGAACTGGAACGGGAGCGGCACCTGTTATTGCAAAGATCGCTAAAGAGGTTGATGCTCTGACAGTCTCAATCGTTACAAAACCTTTTATGTTTGAAGCGCCAAAAAGACTAAAACTTGCAAAAGCAGGACTTGAAGAGCTTAAAAAAGAGAGCGACTCTATCGTAGTTATTCCAAATGACAAACTACTCTCTATCATTGACAGAAAACTTGGCATCAAAGACAGCTTTAAAATAGTTGACAGTGTTTTGGCTCAAGCGGTAAGCGGAACAGCAGGCGTAATTCTCTCTACGGGTGAAAATGATATCAACCTTGACTTTGCCGACTTAAAAACTGTTATGAGCCACAAAGGTATGGCGCTTATGGGTGTCGGTGAGCATGAAGGCGAAAATGCTGCTTACGAGGCTATCAAAGCGGCTATCGAGTCTCCTCTTCTTGATAATGTCTCTATAAACGGAGCTATGGGTGTATTGGTTCACTTCCATATGCATCCAAACTTCCCTATGATAGAGACATCAGAGGCGATGATCGTGGTTCAAGAGAGTGCGCATGAAGATGCAGATGTAATCTTCGGTACATCTACGGATGAGACTCTTCCTGAGAACTATGTAAAAATAACTATTATTGCAACAGGTTTTGAGAAAGACCTAAACTCCGGTTCAAACAATGAAAACTTTGTAAACGAGACTCCTTCTCCAGTTACAAAAATACGCCCAAGGTTAGTTGTTGGCGGTGATCTAGACGGAAGTCATTTAGACATCCCTTCATATATGAGACAGCAGCAAGATTAGTTTCTCAACAAAACTTAAATAATTAAGTTTTGCTGTTGTGCACTACTATTTACAAAAAAGAGAAAAAAATGAAATTTTTATTTGTGATGATGTCTATACTGTTTTCTGTTTATGCTGCAGACATACCGCTGCAAAGCAGAGAAATTTCGCCCCAAAATATGAAAAAGCAAAACAAAGAGATCGCTAAATTGGCTGCCCAAGAGTTGTCAAAAGCTTTGCCTTCAAGAATAGACAAATACACAGAACTTACAAGCATCAAGGCAGACGATACTACGCTTGTCTATATATTTGAAATTGACATATCTCCAAAAAGTGATGAAAGTGTAAAAAAAAATGACCACAGTAGAATGAAAGAGGCAGTAACTTTGGGCGTTTGCAGAAATTCAAAACGCTTTTTAGATGCAGATATTTCAATTCAGTATATTTACAACAGCGCTCATAGCAAATCAGAACTGTTTAGGTTTGATATAAATAAAGAGGTATGTTTTAATACTTTGCAATGAACAAAAGCATCTCCACCAAGGAAGTTATCTCCTCTTTAGATTTTTTTTCAACTCTTGATAAAGATCAGATAGAGTTTTTGTCATCTATCTCAGTAATACACAACTACTCAAAAGAGTATGTCGTATATTATGAAAAAAAGCAAAACGACTCTCTTTTATATCTTTTAAAAGGCTTGGCAAAAGCATATAAAATAGATAAACACAACAACGAAATATTTTTACACTACATATATGAAAACTCTCTAATAACTGAAATATCAAGCACAAAACAAGATATTCTTAACTCATTTGCAAATGTAGCGCTTCTAAAAGATTCTCAAATACTACAAATCAATTATAAAAAGTTTAAAGAAGAATTTTTAGATAAAGGGTGCTTATGTTCTGAAATTATCAATGAAATTATTTTAAAATCCCAGCAGCTGCAATCACTTGTAAACAGAGAGTTTATCTTTAACTCTACCGCAAAAGTTGTTATGATGCTTCATGATAACCTTGATATATTCAACAATTTAAAAAGAGCAGAGATATCACTTATTCTTCACATTCAGCCGGAGACCCTCTCAAGGGTTTTAAACAGACTCAAAAGAGATAAGATCATAGATTCTAACAATGGAAAAATTATGATTTTAGACAAAGAAGCTCTTGTTTCTATTTACGAGGAGTAAAAAATGAAAAAAATTAAAATTGTGGGTGCACTTATCTTTACTCTTTCAATTACGCTTGCTATTATTTTTGGCTATACGTCAAAAAATATTTCTGAACATAATGATTTTATAAATGCAATAAATAAACAAAAAGATTTTACGCAGGAGATATCTAAAAATATTTTCTATATCTATAAAAATCCGACTAGCTCTGCAAAAACATTGGATGACTCTATCAAAAAATTTTTAGATGTCATGAATACTAGAAATGAAAATAGTAAAACAAATGAAAATATTGCAAAGCTATGGAACTCTTTTTACCTTAATGTACAGACATTCAGAGATCAGTTCAAAAATAGATCGATCTACTCAAATATTTTATTTGAAAAAAGTGTAAAAGAGATTTATAACACTAATTTAAGGCTCATTTTAGAGTTTAACAATATTGTTCAAAAAGAGAAAGAGAGCTTTGAGGAAAAACAGCAGTTTTACAAATATCTTCAATATTTACTTTTTACTCTTCTTGTACTTCTTCTTCTGTTTTTATTTACCGAGTTAAAAACAGTTATCGCTTTTGTACAAAAATTTCTATCTGCCTCAAAAGAGATTATTTCAAATAGCTCGATCAAAGAACTAAAACCTATTGAAATAGAGAATGCTGGTACAGACATAATCCAGGCAAAAGACAATTTTAATTCACTCGTAAAAAAGATAAACGACTCAATAGAGTACTCCGGCAACTCAATAGAGTACGCACACGAATCATTAAAGGTTACAGAGAGGCATATAGAGGATTTAGTAGAGTTGATATATGATATGAACGACAAAACAAGAGACAAAGAGTTAAGAAAAAAAGAGGATGCCGTCATACAATCTCTTGAAGAGCTGAGTTCAACAGCCGTTAAACTAAAAAATCTAAAAAAAGACCTAGATTCTCTTATTTTATATTCTAAACTTAAAAATTAAAATTAATTCAAAAATTTGACTAAGGTCAAATTTTCAAGCTCTTGATTTTATTACTATTTTGTTATCAATGGAATTTAAGGAGAGTATTATGAAAAGACATTTCACTAAGTTTTCTTCAGTGTTACTGAGCGTTTCGCTAGCCGCAAGCGGTTTGGTTGCTAGTGGCGGTGAGCTTGCTGAAGTTATGAAGAAAAGGGGTTTAAGTGAGCTTGATGTAGTTCGTGCTGCAAAAACTTACAACCCCTCTGGTGTAAAAGATGAGTTTGTTGTTTTTAGTTCCGCGGGTCAAGCAGGACAGGTGATTGTATACGGTGTTCCGTCTATGAGAATTTTAAAATATATCGGAGTTTTTACTCCTGAGCCTTGGCAGGGATATGGATTTGACGAAGAGTCTAAAAAGGTTCTAAGACAAGGAAATATCAGAGGAAGAGAGATCAACTGGGGAGATACTCACCACCCTGCTCTCTCAGAAATAGATGGAAAATATGACGGCAAATGGCTTGCTATCAATGATAAGGCAAATCCTCGTATCGCTATTATCGACTTAGCAGACTTTGAAACAAAACAGATTGTTGTTAACCCTGTTTTCAAATCTGCTCACGGTGGAGCTTTCTTTACTCAAAACAGTGACTATATCATTGAAGCATGCCAATATGCAGCTCCATTTGATAATAACTACCATCCAATCGAAGACTACAAAGAAGCATACCGCGGTGGTGTTACAATGTGGAAGTTTGATCACAAAAAAGGGAAGATTCAAGAGAAAGAGTCTTTTACAATTGAGATGCCTCCATATATGCAAGATTTAAGTGACTCCGGAAAAGGCGTTTCTGACGGATGGGGATTTACAAACTCTGTAAATACTGAAATGTATACAGGTGGGATCGAAGTAGGTATGCCGCCAAATGAAGCAGGTATGAGTAGAAATGATACTGACTTCTTACATGTATATAACTGGAGAAAACTGGGAGAACTTGCAAAAGATCCAAAAAATGTAAAAATCATTAATGATCACAAAGTTATTCCTATGGAAATCGCGGTTAAAAACAATGCACTATTCTTAATTCCTGAACCAAAATCTCCGCATGGTGTTGACGTATCTCCTGATGGTGAATACATCACGGTTTGTGGTAAACTAGATACGCACGCTTCTGTTTTTAAATGGAGTAAAATCAAAAAACTTATTGACAGTAAAGAGTATGCTGGAAAAGATCCATACGGCATTCCTATCTTAGACATGAAAAAATCTCTTCACGGTCAAGCAGAACTTGGTCTTGGGCCATTACATAATCAATACTCAAACGTTGATGGTGAAATTTATACTTCACTTTACGTTGATAGTCAAATCGTAAAATGGAACTATAAAACTCTTAAAGTACTAGATAAAGTAAATGTTCACTACAATGTAGGACACCTTTGTGGGATGGAGGGTAAATCTGCTGATCCTCAAGGAAAATATATTATTTCACTCAACAAATTAGCAATTGATAGATTTCAAAATGTTGGACCACTTCATCCACAAAATCACCAGCTAATTGATATTAGTGGTAAAAAGATGGACCTTCTTGTAGACATGCCTCTTCCTCTTGGAGAGCCACACCAAGCAGTTGCTATTAGAGCTGAAAAACTTCACGGACATGTAAGATATCCAATGGGTACAAACTCTAGAACTGACTCAATCCACGAGGGTAAAACACTTGCAGGTCAAGAGAGAATTGAAAGAGATGGAAACAAAGTCAAAATTTATGCGACTGTTGTTCGTTCACACATCAATCCCGAGAGAATTACTGTAAACAAGGGCGATGAGGTAACTATGTACCTAACAAACCTTGAGCGTGCTCAAGATGAGGCACACGGTTTTACGATTGGCCATTATAATGTTCATGCGTCGCTTGAGCCTGGTAAAACTGCAAGTATTAAGTTTACTGCTGACATAGAGGGAGTTTTTCCTTACTACTGTACAGAATTCTGTTCTGCTCTTCACTTAGAGATGATGGGTTACCTGATGGTAAAAGACCCGAACAAAAAGTACGAAAGTGCACAAAAAATGAAAATGCAAACAATGACTCCTGCAGAGTTAAAAGCTGAATATGACAAAACTGTTGCAACGAATGCCGCAACTGATGCTGTTATACAGTCGGTCGTTAAGTTCTTAAAAGACAATAACTTTGATAAGCATAAAGTTGTTGCGGATCTTGTTACAGATGCCTTTGATCAATACGGTCAAATTCCTGCACAGAAAAAACTAGCTGATGAAGCAGTTAAAGCCGGTGATCTGGAAAAAGCTATCCTTTTTGAAAATATGATTTGGCAACTTATGGTCAAAACAGCCGATGTCGGGATCAGAGCAAAAGATGCCCTTGTTAGAATCATTGCTACAAAACAGTCAGCTGCAGCTGCTAACGGTGAAAAAGCATTTGGAGAAGGCGGATGTGGCGGTTGTCACGTTATCGGCAAAGTCTCTTCCGGTCCAGACTTAACAGGTGTACTTGAGAGACACGGTAAAGATAGTCGAAAATGGGTAAAAGATTTTATTATGAATCCTGAAAAAATGTATGAGGATCCATATGTTAAAGGTATGATTGATTACTTTAACCTTAAAATGCCTAATCAGCACATGAGTGAGAAAGAGACTGAAGATATCATAGAGTATCTTAAATGGGTAGATGAAAACGCAAATCTTTTCTAAAAACCTATCTTTAGAAAAAATTAAAAAAAGGGAGGGGAATTTTATTCTTCTCCCTTTTTGCATTTATAACAATCTTTCATTATTTAAGATTATAATAATAATATTGTTATATAATATATTCTAAAATAAAACTTGAGGATTATTCTTAATCTTCAAACTTTATTTTTTATATACAAAGGATTTTCACAATGAATAAAAGTTTGATAAAATCAAGAGTGTTTGCCGTTTTAGCTTTGTTGATCTTAACCTTTTCTTTTACACTTCCAATGTTAGCGTTTCATGGAGCACTAAACCAGATAGAGGATAATAAAGGAGATGAGATCTCATCTCTTAGTAAAATAGTTTGGAATTTTTATAATCAAGGTCGATACAAAAGTGTTACTACACCTGAAGAAGCGCATAACGATTTAGAAAAAATGATAGCATATAGTGCGGAGATAGGTCCTGCCTCTATGCCTATTTGGGCAGTTTCTCTTGAAGCACCAAATTATCCTAAAGATGCTTTTCCAGAGGGTATTCCCGTATTTTTCCATTTTGACGGTTACAGCGGAGAAGTTCATGAGATGAATACTATTAACCATTATGTCGGGATGGATCCTATGTGGGTGGGCGGAACTATAGAGAGAGAGATAGGTGTATATGCTCTTTTAGCATTATCTTTGGGCATAATATACTTTATGATTTATAACTCTAAAATTTTAACTTATCTGATGTTGGTTCCTGCATCTCTTCCGCTACTCTTTATTGCCGATTATTCATTTTGGCTCTATTGGTTTGGACATAATCTTCATGACTGGGGAATGTTCAAAATCAAACCTTTTATGCCGACGGTTTTCGGGGACGGAAAGATCGCACAGTTTATAACACACTCTTATCCCTCAATAGGTTTTTATCTTATTATAGCTATTGGCCTACTTAGCTTGCTTGCGTTTTTTGCAAAACAAAAAGCTCTTAAAGAGATAAACAACTAACATGTTTAAGCTTCTTTTTGCTTTATTAACTCTATTTTTGCCACTGTTAAGCGCAAATGTATTGCAAAAAGCAATTGACGATGCCCCTGTTGGTTCTATCTTAAAGCTTCCTGCAGGAGTCTACAAAGGCAGTGTTGTCATAAATAAGCCTTTAACAATCGTAGGAAAAGAAGATGGCGTAGTCATTGACGGTGAAGGCAAAGGAACCGTTATAACCATAAAAAGTTCTTATGTGACGCTTAAAAACTTAAGGATTACCGGTAGTGGGGACAGACATGAAAACATTGATGCTGCTATCGCTATATCTGAAGCAAAGCAGTGTGAAGTTAGCGACTGCACCATAGATGATTCTCTTTTTGGAATAGACATGGAGATGGTTAGCAACTCAATCATCTCCAACAACACAATAACATCAAAAGATTTTGACTTAGGACTAAAAGGAGACGGTTTAAGACTGTGGTACAGTCACGACAACATCATAAGAAAAAATTCTCTTATCCACTCTCGAGACATGGTTGTCTGGTATAGTCACGGAAATCTTATAGAGGAGAATATCGGCGAGCATTGCAGATATTCGTTGCACTTTATGTATGCCGGCAAAAATTATGTAAAAAATAATAGCTATAAATACAATTCTGTAGGAATATTTTTTATGTACTCAAAAGATACTGTTGCAACAGGCAATTTTATAAAAAGCTCTTTAGGCACTACGGGAATGGGGATAGGTTTAAAAGAGGTGACTAACTTTACGATAAAAGACAATACTGTCTTGTACTGTGCTCAGGGAATATATATTGACAGATCTCCATTTGAACCTGACACAAATAACTGGATAGAGAACAATAAAATATTGTACAACTCACAAGCACTTCACTTCCACTCTTTAAGTGAAGACAACATTATTAAAAACAACATAATCATGGGAAATATTGAAGATGTAGTAAATGATGGCAGATCAAGCAGAACTTACAATAATGAGATTAGCCAAAATTACTGGGATAACTACGAAGGCTTTGACAAGAATGGCGATAACATAGGCGATACCCCGCATAAAGTCTATAGATATGCGGATCAGCTCTGGATTCACAACCCTGATGTCAAGTTTTTCTACGGTTCGCCCGTTATCTCTTTGCTAAATTTTTTAGCAAAACTGGCACCATTTACAAAGCCGCTTTTTTTATTTGAAGATGCAAAACCCATAGTTAAGATAGAAGGATAAATTTTGGAAAAAGTCAAAACAGATAAAAGAGAATTTATAAAATACTCTACATTAGGGATATTGGGACTTGTTTTAGGTGGAGGCATGGTATTTAGCCCCTATGTATTAAGAGCGGAGAACAGATTGAGACCGCCAGGGGCAGTGGATGAAAAGAAATTCTTAGCGCTGTGCATAAAGTGCGGTCAATGTCTTCAAGTCTGCCCTTACCACTCTATAAAACTTGCCGATTTCCTCAGCGGTCATGGTGTGGGAACACCGTATATTGATGCAGATGAGAGAGGTTGCTATGCTTGTAGCGCGGTACCTTGTGTTCTTGCATGCCCAAGCGGAGCACTGGATCATCATACTGAAAAACCGGAAGATATCAAGATGGGAATTGCTGTACTAGAGTTTCCGGATACTTGTCTTGCAATAAGCAGTACACCTGTTCCTAAAGGGTACAATGAGAAGATGCATAAATTTACCGACTCTGTAGTAAATATACACGAGTTAGAAGAAAAACTACTCGATAAATTCGATCAGTTTGAGGGCAAGCAGTGTACTTTATGCGCTGATATGTGTCCTATTCCAAATCCGTTAAGTGCTATAGCTATGGTAAGTGACAGTGGCGGCGGAAATAGACCAGAGATCTATGACGGGTGTATAGGATGCGGTGTGTGTCAAGAAGTTTGCCCGACTACGATTGCGTCAATTGTAGTTAAACCAAGAGTAACTTATGAAGAGTACTACTTAAACAAAAAATGAGGCCTTAAATGAAAAATTGTAATTTAAAATCTAAAAGTTTATTATATATTAGCGGGATCTTGTTTCTTGCTCTTTTTACAGGTTGCAGCCAAGAGAGTAATAAAAAAGAGAGTGCAAACGCAGAATCTGCCACGAATAGTTCAAAAACGGGCAATTTACAGAGTATTGAAGTCATTGAAAACAAAAATGCGCTGGCAGTTAAAGTTGAAGAAAAAAAGCATGATAAAAACCAAAGTAAATCATATTACTATGACTACAATATACAGAGTGAATATGATCTAAACTCTATACCTGCCAATGAGGATGCTTCGGTGAGAACAAAGCCAAGAACTGCCGTTGATGCAAATATATATGTTAGAAGCCCTTATGAAAACGTACAGGTTTCAATGCTTGTAAAACAGCTAAGCAAAGAGTTTATCGTAAAATGTTCTGCTTGTCACAATGACTATGCAAACGGTGTTATAGGTCCCTCTCTTCTTGGAAAAGACTCTGGGTATATTTTTAATAAAATTGCAGAGTTTAAAAAGGACTCATCTAAAAATGTATTAATGAACGGTCTTATCAGCCAAATGGATGATGAAGAGATAAGAAAACTTGCCAATGAAATATACGAATTTAACAAAATGATAAATGAGATGAGGAAGTAAGTATGAAAAATACGATAGCAGCAATAGCAACAATCTTAGTATTTGGTCTAATGGCATGGACATTCTCAAAAGGAGGAGCTTACCATGGCGGTGAACACGCCAAAGGGATAGGAAGCTTTACAGATGCAACTGTTACAACACAAGTGACACCGGCAGAAAAAAGTGATGAGGAAAAAGATGCAGAGCAAATAAAAGCACTAAAAGAAAAAGCAGGAAATATCGGAAACTTCAAAGTAAGTGATGAGTACAAAAGTAAATGTGCAGCATGTCATGGAGCAAACGGTTCTGGTGAACAAGACGGTAGAAAACTTATGGGACCAAAACTTTATGGTCAAAGTGCCGATAAGATATACAAAGACTTAACCGATTTTAAAGCAAATAGAAAAGAGAATGTAATCATGAGAGGATTACTAATTAACACCAGTGAAGAAGAGCTAAGAAAATTTGCAGATGAAATTGGAGAATTTCCCTCACGCGCAGCTCAGAGTAATCAATAATGTTTAACGACCAGCTGTAAAAAATGGAGTTTTAAATGGATAAGTACAATAACAGAGAAACGATTAAACACTCTTCGTTTTGGTCAACATTTTTTGATAGAACAAAAGATGGTAAAAAAAAGTTTAGTTACAGGATGAAGAGATGGATTTTAATCATTTCCATTCACCTGCTCTTTTTTCTATCTTTTCATGTAGATATTCAGATGCTGGAGGGAACGCTGAGCGGTTCGAGGTTTTTAGGTTTTCATCTTATAGATATTTTTACTACAATAGAGCTTTTTCTAGCTACGTTCGAGCTGCCTGTAAATATGATAATAGGCACCGCGACAATTGCTGTTTTTTATCTTCTTGTCGGCGGAAGAAGCTACTGTGCATGGGTTTGTCCATATGGTATACTAAGCGAAATCGGCGAAAAATGGCATGACACTCTTGTAAATAAAAAAATTATCAAAGAGAGAAAGTTTGATCACAGAGTCAGACATATTTTTTGGGCTATATTTTTGAGCCTCTCTTTTATTAGCGGCTATTTGGTGTTTGAGACATTTAACGTTGTGGGAATTTTAAGCCGTATGATCGCGTATGGATGGAGTTTGGCACTTCTATGGGTTGTTGTTGTTTTGGCTTTTGAGGTTTTTTACTCCCGAAGAGCTTGGTGTACCTACATATGCCCGATTGGAACCACATACGGTTACCTAGGTAAAATCTCGGCACTCAGAGTAGAGTGGAATGACAACTGCGACCACTGTATGGTTTGCCATGACGTATGTTTTGAAAATCAGGTTTTAGAGATTACAAAAGCAAAATATGACAAACAAAGAGAAGAAAAGGGTATAACAAGAGAGTATATTACAGGTGCAGACTGTACTCTTTGCGGAAGATGTATTGATGTTTGCCATACAGATGCGCTAAACTTTGATTTTAGACTTAAGAGCCTGGTGTAAAAAATGATAACTATTTCAAACCTTACAAAAAAATTCGGCGAGCATATATCCCTTGAGAGTGTGAGTTGCGAGTTTAACAAAAATGACTCCATAGCACTAATGGGCGCTAACGGTGCGGGAAAAACAACCCTTATCCGCGCAATCCTCGGATACTACCATCCAGATTCGGGAAAAGTTCTTGTAGATGGTTTTTGTCCGATTAAAGAGAGGGTAAAGGTGTTGCAAAATGTCAGTTTTGTACCGCAACTTCCCCCTCCCATAAAATTAAATATCCAAGAACTGATGCAGTATATCTGTATGAGCACAGACATAGACAAAGAACTCATCGAACACTACTCAAACGAAATGAAGCTTGATATCAAAGCAAATCTTTACAAGTCATTCTTTAAACTAAGCGGCGGTATGAAACAAAAACTGCTTATAGCAATTAGTTTAGCAAAAAAAAGCAACATCATTATATATGACGAGCCGACTGCAAATCTTGATCCAAAGGCAAGAGATGACTTCTATAGACTTTTAAAACAAAATGAAGATGAAAAAGTTCTTCTTTTTGTTACTCATAGAGTAGAGGAAGTTCAAGAATTAGTCAATAGACAAATATATATGGACATGGGAAAAGTGGTTGCAGATGAAAGACTCTAAAGTTTCGTTTTTTATCTTAAATTTTTTGCTTCTGTTTTTTATATCAGGTTGTAATTCATCAGGCTCTCTCTCTTCTAAAGATAATAAGGAGAAACAAAAAGAGGTATGTCCAAAATGCAATATGGAGCTTCCTTCATCAAATATTTACACGGCAAAGCTTCAATCACAAAACAAAAGCTACGGGTTTGATGATATTGGATGTCTGGTTCTTTGGAGCCAAGAAAAAAACATAAGCATGTATAAAGCAGAGGTTTTTACGAACGATACGCAAAAATACATAGATGCATCAAAAGCATACTTTAGCTTTAATGAGAAGACGCCCATGAGTTATGGATTTGGCGCGTATGAGATTGAAAAAGAGAACACTGTAAAAATAGACGAGGTCAAACTAAGAATACTCAGAGGCGAACATATGGGAAATCCAAAAATTAGAAAACAGATACTAGGGTACTAAAGGATTGATTTGAAAAATTTATATTTAATTGCATATCTAGATCTAAAAGAGTCTATAAGAGCCAAATGGTTTTTGGTCTACTCTCTTGTATTTGGAGGCTTAATTGCCCTCTTTTTTATAGCAGGAGTAACTGAATCTCAGGTAATGGGATTTAGCGGGCTCAGCAGACTTCTGCTTATGTATATCCAAATTACGATAGTTATACTTCCTATATTTATACTCATAACCACCGTTCGCTCCATCTCTGGCGACAGAGACAACCATATACTTGAGTATATGCTCTCGTTTCCTATTTCGCTAAGGCAGTATTACTGGGGTAAAATCATCGGAAGGTTTATTACTGTATATCTTCCTGTTCTTTTTGCTATGATTATTGCTATAATTTTTGGTTTTATAAAAGGTGCGGCAATTCCGTGGAGTATCTTCTTTTTATATACGGGGCTGCTCTTCTCGCTATCAAGCGCTTTTTTAGGTATAGCGTTTTTCATCTCTTCGTTTGTAAAATCATCTGAAGTTGCTCTTGGAATCTCATTCTTTGTCTGGATATTTCTACTCGCTTTTATAGATATAGCACTTATCTCGCTTATGATGCAGCAAAGGATGAATGAAGAACTTATCATATTTATCGCTATGATTAACCCAATGGAACTCTTCAGGGTAGCCGCAATATCTCTTTTTGATCCCGAACTTACCGTTATGGGACCTGTTGCCTTTTATATACTTGACCTTATGAGTCAAAGCGTATTTGTTCTTGTCTCCATCGGCTATCCTCTTCTCTTGGGGCTGGCTTTTGCTTACGGCGGTTTTAAAATATTTGAAAAAAAAGATTTGGTTTAAAAGGAGTTTGTATGTACAAAAAAATATTCGCATCACTGGTAATTGCTCTATCTCTCTTGCCTATTTCAAGCTTGAGCGCAAACGACTCTTACAAGATGGATTTTGATAAAGAGAGTACATGTGTAGTAAGAAAGATGAAGGTGTATGAAGCACCCATGTGGGCTTGTAAAATAGAGCTAGCAAACAGCAAAAAACTTTTCTTTTCATCTCCCAAATCAATGATGGAGTTTTATCTACAACCAGGCAGATGGTTTGATATCGGTGTCAAAAGCGAGGAAGACTTCAAAGAAATTTTAGTTACCGATTTTGACACTCTCAAACCCATAAACGCCAAAGGTGCTTTTTTTGTCTACGGAAGTAATGTTATTTCACCTGCAGGCGATGATTTGGTACCGTTTGCAACATATGAAGCAGCTAATAATTTTGCTTCTAAACACAACGGTAAAAGAGTATTTGCTTTCAACCAAATATCAGACGCTCTTATCAGACTGCTCAACGGAAGGCTCTAATAGAGTCTGCATTAACACTCTGTTAACAAAAAATTAACATCTAATTCATACTAAGCACATATACTTATAACAATAAATTTCTTTAACAAGAGATTTAGTATTAAAGCCTGCTATAGGGTAAAATTCAAAGGATGTGTAAAATGAGAAAGATTCTACTGGCGTGTTTATTGACTGTGTCTGTATGGGCTGCAGAGAGTAATGTTTATAAGGTGAGCTACAATGCTCCTGTTGATAAAGTTCTAGATAATATGCTTGCAAAATTCAAGCAAGAGATGCTTGTTGTTGTTTGGCAGCTGGATATTTTAGAGGAGTTTAAACATAAAGGTTTAGATAAAAAGTTTGGTGAGAACTTCAACAAAGCAGGACTTACTGCTGTTAGAACACTTGTTGCATGTAACGGTAAATTCGGTAACGATATCATCAACCAAGATTCAGATATGATGGCTTACTGCCCTATCCGTATAACACTTACTGAAAAAGATGGTGTAACAACTGTTCTTTATGTTCGTCCTTCATCTGCTCCTAGAGACTCTAAAGCGTACCAATCTCTTGTAAAATTAGAGAAAAAAGTAACAAAAGCTATTGAAGAATCAATGGAGATGGAGTAATCCAGACCTCTTCCTAAACTCTCGCACTTGCGAGAGTTTTATACCTCTTACGAACCCATATAATCCCCCCAGAATATTATCTTAGTTATAAGCAGTTAAAAACAAACCTATACATCTTAAAGCTACTAACAAATCATACAATATCTCACAAAGCATAACCCACCAACAAAACATATACATTACTTATATGTTAAAGAGCTGTAAGAGAGAAGACTAAACTATGAAGATTAAACTATAAATAAAGAAATGCCACTATAAATATAGGCTCCTGAGAGGGGAGCCTATAAAAAATTAAAACAGGAGAATTTATTGCCGGGCTGAATCAGCCTAGGCAATCTTGTAGGAGAAAAATTAAGAATTAAAACGAGTATGACGCAATTAAACGATAATGGTTTTGACGTCTTTCATTATCAGCAAATGCACCTATGCCGTTAAACTCACTTACACGTCTTGCATTAAAGATTCTAAACATCCACTCTTTGCTTGGTTTATATACCAAGATTGTGTCAACTTCATATGCATCATCTATAGCTGATTTACCGCTTACTTCAGTGGTTGACTTACCATAGTTAGCATAGTTAACCATCAGCTTAAGCCCTTTCATTATCACATAGTGAGCACCGACTTTATACGCGTCTACATCTTCGCGATATGCGTTACGAGAGAAGATAGAGCTTGTATATGCAGGGTCTGCGCCCCAAGCATTGAAGTATTGACCTTCAGTACCGTTATCTTTGCTTCCTGATGAGTTAACTGCCGCAAACACTCCCCACTTCTTTGTTCCAAGTGCAACTTTTGCACCCATCATATTGAAGTCTCTCTCGCCAGCAAGACTATCACCGGTATCTTTTTGCATTAAATACTGAGCATTTAAGTTTACTGCCATACCTTCAGAAACAGGGATCTTGTAGCCTACCTCCGCATATATGTCATTTGCTATATCATCAGAGTGATAAACCCAAAGATCAGCTTTAAGATCTTTTACGCCCGTATATGTTGCACCAAGCACAGTACGGCCTGCAGTGCTATCTACGTTTGCAATTGTTCCAATATTGTAAAACTTTGCCTGTTGTATAGGACCATTAAATTGCTCAAGCAAAGTATTAGAAAATCCGACACCTGCTGTTCCTGTTCCTTCACCGATAATACCAGCATCAGTTGCCGCACGGGAGCCAAGAGACATTTTTGTTATATGTCCTGCTGTTAGACGAAGACCCTCTATTACGTTTGTGCCTAACATATATGCCTCATAGAAGTTTGGCATAAGAGAAGTAGAAATCTTTGTAAGTGGAGTGTCAAGTGTTTGACGACCGAATTTTGCATCGAAATACTCATGTTTGTATGAGAGATAAAGTTCACCAAGCAGACCTTTTGAGTCGCCATCTTTGTCAACTACCATACCATATGCACCTTTATCCCATTCCGGTGCTGTCTTTATATCCCAGTTCGTCAAGCCAGCGTCACCATTTACGTATACACCGACACCGTACTTTAGACCATCTAGCAGAGTGTCCGGAGACTCATATTTTAACTTTACAAGATAACCGCTACCGTTGCTTGGAGCATATCCGTTCTTAATGTCGTCTATAACAGTCATACCCTTAAACATAATATCAAGAGTACCGCCTCTATAACCATCAATGTCAACACTTGCCGCCTGAAGCATTGCTCCGCCTGCTAAAGCTGCCACTAAGGACAATTTTATCGCTCTTTTCATTCTTAACCCTTTTTTAGAATTTTATCTGTAGCTTAAACAACGCAAACAGTAGCTGTTTTTTGCGTTCAAACTGCATAGATGTAGTATAAGAAAGCTATATAAATCGGATGTTAACTTTTTGTTAACGAATTGTTAACAAAGATAAGAATTTTAAATAGATGGTTAGATTAAAGCGCTATTGTAAAAGAGTTTATACCATTTTTGCAGCTGTATGAAAGAGCGTACTCATGTTTTTCTAAAATATAGTTTACGATGTAAAGACCCAGCCCGAAACTCTCGCTCAAGTTCGCATCACACTTCGTAAATGGCTGAGTATAGTACTCAAGAGGGTATTGAAGCTTTTCGCCTCTGCTGCAAAAAGAGAGTTCATTCCCCTGAAGCTCAAGGTAGACTTCCGAGTCCGCAGAGTACTTTATGCCGTTATCTATCAGGTTTTTAAAGACTATACTCATCAGATCAAAATCAACTTCAAAAACTCTGTTGTCTAGATTGTTTTTTATGCTGTCTGGTTCAAGAAATAGCAGGTCTGCAGCATTATCTAAAATATCAGTTAGATGGTAACTCTTTTTATCTACATTGCAGTCACATGCAGTTATGTTCTCGATCTGCACAATCTCTCTGGTCAGCAGGTTTAGGCGCAAGAAAACGTTTGTTAGAATATCTTTTGTACGAGACTCCTCCAAAAACTCCAAAGAGAGCCTCCCTTTTGTTATGGGAGTTTTTAACTCATGTGTAATATTTCGTATAAAGATAACTCTTGAGTTTATCATAGCTTTTATCTTTTTAACCGCTTTGTCAAACTCGTTTGAGACCTCTGCTATCTCATCTTTTCCCTTGGATGCGAGGTCAATATCCATATCACCCTCTCCAAAACGGCGAATCTGCATCTGTAGATGTTTTAGTGGGTACATGCTTATAGCAATAGAGAGAAAGAGAGCCAAAAATACAAATACAAAAGCGCCGTAAAGCCACCACATATAGTATACGTTTATCGGCTTGGTATTCATATCTTTTAAAATAAGTCCTCCGGTTACCTCCGGTGTTACAAGATATCTATATCCATCCTTCTCGTAAAGATCAAAGTAGAGCATTCCGCACGATATGGAGTCGCTTTTTGGCAATTTCACTAATTTTTCTTTATCATCCCCTACTATTTTTATGTGCTTTTTCTCCAGATTTTTTAAGAACTCATCGTTAGAGTCTATGCCCGTGTGGTGTTGCATAACGTATCTTGCCACTTTGTGATAGTGACCCTTTAACTTCTCTTTGACCGATAAGAACTCATAGTCATACATAAATTTAAAAAGAATTGTGATTATGACAAATGCAATAGAGAAAAAGATCCCTATCTTAAATAAAATAGAGTGTCTGTTCAACTCTTCATCCTATAGCCTACACCGCGGATCGACTCTATATATGTAGGAGTTCTTGGATTGTCAAATAACTTTGAGCGCAGGCGGCTGATGATAACATCTATGCTTCTCTCATCACTCTCCCAGCTTAGACCCTCAACCGCATCTAAAATAGTTCCTCTGCTAAGAACTATGCCTCTTTGATTTATAAAAAATGACAACACTCCATACTCTGCCACGGTCAGATCAAGCGCGCTCTCCTTGTGGTATATCACCATCTTTGACTTATCGATCTTAAAATCTCCAAATATCTCCTCTTTAACAGATGAAGAAGAAGTAGAAGATTTCTTACGTCTTAACATTGCATTTATTCTAGCGACAAGCTCTCTTGGATCGTAAGGTTTAGGCAGGTAATCATCCGCACCCTTTTCAAGCCCCAATACCTTGTCACTTACCTCATCTCTTGCCGATGAGATTATTATAGGCACGTCAAAAGCGGCGGAGATCCGTTCACAAAGAAAGAGCCCATCCATCTTTGGAAGTGTGAGATCAAGTATGATAAGGTCAAAGGCTGTTTCTTTAAGATATTCCATAACGGTTGTTGGGTCAGACTTTACTTCAACTGTTATCCCACAATTTTGAAGATAATCAGATATAAGCTCTGCGAGTATCTCATCATCTTCTACCATTAATACGCAAATATCTTCCTGTGCCATCAATACTACCTACAATAGATTTTATTTAAGGTTGTATTATAAGAAATCCTTACTTAAGGGCACCTCTAAAAACTAAATGTCTCACTTTTTAAAATTCTAAATTTCGTGAACTCTTTGTCAAGTTCGAGCCCAAGCTTTTTAGCACCCTCTTTTGAGATCCTTTGAACTCCAAGAGTCAAGGTAAGTTTGTCACCGCTGCGAAGAGTCTCACTGAATGAAACCTCTCTTTTTGCATAGACAAGTGTATCTTTTATGACTTCATTCGCTTCCCACGGCATAACTTCCACACCTCCGCGAGCCAGTATTCTCTCAAACACAAATGGCTCAAGCGCTATTGTCTTATTGCCCCTTTTTATCTCAGCTTTCAAGATTCCCTGTCTAAATGCCTGCCCGAAAAGAGCATGATTTGAGTTGTTTATAATATTAACGCTAAAACCCTCGCTCATTTTTGAGAGCTTAAAATCAATATACTCTCCCATATTGGTACTTTTGTGGTAAATTCCCGCTATACCGTGGTATGCATGGGTCTTAGTCTCGTTGATCGTAACTTTTGAGCCTGCTACCTGCGGCATATGGCAGGTAACACAGCTGTTTTTGTCATCCTCGCTTATGAGAGCGTCAAGCATAGTTATATCAAAACCGTGATCGTTGTTAGTATGGGAGTGGCACCCCATGCAGACATTTCCATTATAGTAGTTTTCATTATCGTAATCTATCTTGTGAAAAGGAGAGCTTTTTGGCTCTTTTTTCAGTCCAAACCATGATGACTTCATCTCATACTCTACTTTGCCTTTTTTACCGTCTTGAGCAGTGTAATATTCGCGCTTTTTATCGACTAAAATATTGCTGTTTGAGCTATCACCCTCTTGGATATCTTTTATACTGTGGCAGTACATACAGGAGATTGGCTCTTCTACCTGAGTCTCATTTTTTGTAACGACTCCGTTTTGAAGAGCATCTAAATCACTTGGGGAGTGGCATTTTGCACAAGTATAGCCCTTCTCATCTTTTGGGTGTTTCTCCCACATAGCGTTATGGATAGGGTTGTTGTAGATAGATGCGTTGCGGTGAGAGGATTCGTAATACTCCTCGTAGATTATAGGGTGGCACGCCTGACACACTTTACTCTCGTTCGCCTCTAATTGAGCCGTAAATAAAAATGTACCGAGCAATAAAAAAAGATAACGCATGCTTCTCTCCGTGGTTAAAATGTGGGTATTTTAGCCAAGCGAAGAGATCTCGTTGTTGATATAGGTCAGTTATATCTATATTTTTAAAAAAACTCTCTTAGAGCCTCTTTATCTACAAATTTGGTCTTAATATTGATTATCTCTCTGTCTTTGAAGAATTTCAGTATTCTAGAGAGTGTCTCTGGTGAGACACCGAGAATTTCTGCTATCTCTATGTTTTTGGTCTCAAAAAAGTCTTGAGAGTGGCTGTAGATATACTTTGCCACTCTCTCTTTTGAGTCTAGAACCAGATTTGTAGAGATGATGTTTTCAAGATTTTTGATCTTTTTTACCAAAGATGTTTGAATGTTAAATGCCAGATTAGGGTTGGAAAAAATAATCTCTTTTAGTTTCTCAAAATCTATCTTCAAAAACTCCACATCGCTGTAAGCTTTTGCCGTTGCGGGATAAGGCATCCCCTCAAAGTTTGCGACCTCGCCTATAAGCTCATTGTCATGAAAATATTTAAGCACCACCTCTTTATGGTTTGATGATGTCTTATATAGCTTTATAACTCCCTTGACCAAAAGATATAGATATTTAGGCTCATCACCCTCGTAAAAGACGATATTGTCTTTAGCAACCTTATGCTCTGTCGTAAAACTCTCTATCTTGCTGATTGTCTCTTCATCAACATTTTGAAAAAGAACCATATTTTTTAAATGTACTCTCATTTTATTCTTTTTAATACCTCATCGTAGGCTATAACTTCTTCGCCTTCTTTTATGAACTCTTTTGATTTATAAGCACTAAATCCAAATGCCATAGGGGTTATATTGTTGGTTGTATAAAATGCCTCTCTTGCGTTTATCCACTCTGCGGTGTGAGCATCTGTGATCCAAATAGCAACACTATCTTTATAAGCAATATTTTCTTCATTAAACCATAAACCCATACACCCAATATCATCAAATTTATATACTCTTTTCGTATTAGGGTCTCTGAGCTGCAGTGTATTTTTTCTGTCACTTAAAACCATTACGCATCTATCGCACATATCTCTATCCCAATGTATTTTAACAGGACCATCACCATCCTTTTTTTCACAACCTAAAAACATAACTGCCAACAACGAAATTATGATAATTTTAAACTTCAACATATATATCCCTATAAAAAAACACCGTTTTTTATGTAGTAAACAACTACATAAAATGTCAATAATATAACATAAAGAGAATTAAATAGAAGTGATTTTTTGTAACTTCCTTCTCCTTCTTTTGCAAAACTAACAGATATGCCGTAAAATGTCCCTAAAAAAAGAAGAGTATATATCAGATATCCTACATAGTAGTACTCACCCTGCAAAAAGCAAAACGGGCAGTGATGAGACGGAAGCTCGTAGATATAAGTACCGAAAAAAAGTATCAGCGAGATGAGCGAAATAGGTATAAAAAGAAAATTCACTACAGAGAAAAGATATCTGTTTTTTATAAAATAGAGGAGAACTATCAAGAGATAAGTGCCGTAAAACAGAGCTACCAAGATAGAAGTGTCCAGTAAAAAAAGAGAAGATATCGCGGATGTAGAACTGCTTGAGTAGATAGTCCCACAGCAGCTTACCATTTTATCAATCTCTATGGAGCCAAACATAACAGTTTCTAGGATGATCTCTACCGCAAGAAGAAAAAACAGAGGTATAAAAAGCCCAAACTTCATCTTTGTATATGGCTGCAACTTATCGCTCATGTCTTGTGAGTGAAGTTTTAGCCACAAAGCAAAAAGATAGATATTTAATATCTTCAAGACGATCAAAGAGGCTCCAGTCTGCGTTGCGTCAACAACACCTGCCGCACACATAGCTCCCGTTATGACATTTGATATCTTATCGAGCGTAAATATAAAAAACAAAAAAAGAGCGCTCTTTGTTATCAAGATATATTTTATGATCGTAGCGCCCAAGAAACTCTGCTTCTCAAGCTCATACTGAGAGGCGGAGGCAGAGTTCATATTCCAGTTAAGATAGATCTTGATACTAATGAAAAATGCAACAAATGCAAAGAGTGCAAAGAGTGCATTTAAAACAAGAATAGCTATAACTTCGGGAGTTAAAAACATCTAAATTATGCTTCCGTGATGCAGCTCTATCTCTCTGTCTGCAAAATTTAGCCCAAAAAAGAGTGGGTCATGAGTTGCTACTACGATAGTTTTCCCCTCAGCTTTAAGCTCTTGGAGCATCTCTATAAAGTGAAGCGAGAGTTTCTCGTCCAGATTTGCCGTTGGCTCATCCGCCAAAATGATCTTTGGGTTGTTTATATTTGCTCTGGCAATCGCCACTCTCTGCTGCTCTCCGCCTGAGAGATTTTTAACAAGCTGCTCACTCTTATGCTCAATATGAAACATCTTTAAAACTCTTTTTAGCTTCTCATCTATCTCTTTTTTGCTAAGATTCATAGGAACAAGAGGCAAAAGAATATTCTCTTTTACGCTGAGATTTGGAATAAGATTGTACTTTTG
Organism: Sulfurimonas crateris; assembly: GCF_005217605.1. NCBI lineage: Bacteria > Pseudomonadati > Campylobacterota > Epsilonproteobacteria > Campylobacterales > Sulfurimonadaceae > Sulfurimonas > Sulfurimonas crateris. The sequence continues at coordinate 136,189 of NZ_SZPX01000004.1, forward strand.
AAAAACAAACCCTATGTTGTGGCGTCTATACTCGGAGGCAAAGTTATCCGCAAGTTTTGATATCTTGTCTCCGTCTACTTCAACCTCTCCGCTTGTGGGCTTGCTGAGTGCGGCAATTAGCGAGAGGACAGTACTCTTTCCGCTTCCGCTTGCACCTCTTAGCACTACAAGCTCTCCCTCTTTAATATCGAGATTTATCCCTTTTAGTGCTCTCAGGGTCTCTGCATCGTTTATCTTGTACTCTTTTATCACATCTTTTAGCTTTATCACTATCTTATAACCTCATCAACTTCTAGTGTTGCGCTTCTGTATGCAGGAACGATCGTAGCTGCAATATAAACAGGCACACTTAGAAAAAATATGAGCGCCATACTCTGCCAATCAAGAACAAACGGGAGAGTGAAAGATGTCTTTAACTGTGAGTAGCCTATAAATATATTTTGCATAAGAGGAGCCTTTAGAATATAAACAAAAAAGAGAGCCAAAATTATGCCTGTAATATATGAGAAAAATGAGACGATAAACCCCTCATAAAATCTCTCTTTTAAGACATCATCAATCCTCCATCCAAGAGCTTTAAGTATCCCTATCTCTCTCTTCTCCTCACTGCTAAGTCCGCTTGCTTTATCATAAATGATTATAAAGAAAGTAAAGAGCGAGACAATAAAGAGTGCAAGAAAAACCCCGCTCTTGTAGTCAAAGATATTTTGATAGCTGATCTTTAGATCGTCTTTTGTAATAACCCTTGCATCAGGGTAGAGAAGTTTTATCTTTGAAGCGATGGTCGCTATCTCGTTTGGGTTTGCGACCTTTGCCACTATATCAGTTGCTTTTGTCTCATCGATCCCGAAAATCTCTCTGATATTTTTTTTGCTCATAACTATTACGTCATTTGACTCAAGCTCGGTGTCGCCCTCAAATGAAGCACCTATATAGACTCTCTTCATGGTTCCCTCAGGCTTTATAAAATTGAAATACTCTTTATAGTAGCTCTTCTTCATAACCCTCTTGACACCCTCGCCTAACATCATAACAGAGCTCTCAAAATCAAGCTTTTGTGAAATACTATTTAACGACTCTTTATACTGCTCTTCATACTCATCAATTCCTACAAGTGTAAAGTTAACTCCCGCATTTTCAAAGTAGTAGTAGCCCCACACTCTTGCAACCGCGCTCTGAACACCGCTCATCTGCAAAATTTCGTCTACGACTTCAACTCCTATCTCATCCTGACGTCCCGCTTTGATCTTTTGAATAGTTATCTCGGGCAGAGAATCAACAGTAGAATTGAGCTCATGCTTTATAGAGTTTGTTATAAAAAAGAGCGAGCTTAGCAAAAAGACAAGAGCGCTTAAGATAAAGAATATAAAAAGTGTTTTATATCTCTGACGAAGCAGAGAGTTTATGGCATACTCTGTTATATAGAGGTTGAATCTGCTTCTCACTGCTTATCTCCTAAATAAGGAGCACTTCTGTAGGTATATGTTGATACAAAATACTCCCTAAGAGTCCCGTCATCCCTATAAGCCGAGAAAAAATCACTTAAACTTCTGTGTCTAATATATGAAGCCTCTGTTGAGATGCTAAGATCAGGAAGCTGTACGGTTTTTACAAACTCTCTTTTGCTTCTTAGCGCTTCTTCATCCATGCTTTTTGCCCAAAAAAGATACCATATTTCCACAGACAAAATAGCACTTAAAACAAAAAATGAGTAGATAAAGAGTCTGCTTTTTCTATTCATCTAGCTTCTTTATCTCCATCTCTGTTATTTCGTCAAATCTTAGTATCTTTGTGCCCTTATGATCCATATAGAAAGTTTTTGCCTCACTCTCTTTGGCAAAAGGTATAAGTTCATCTCCCATCGGACCGTAAACATCACTGCCTACTACATAGTAAGCCTCTTTAGAGTCTATAGCTTTTTGAGAGTAGTAATCACTCACTAACATCTTAGAGATGTCATCTTTGTGCAAAAAGTAGTACTTCATCATATCTTTTACGCCGTCAAACGAGAAGTGTTTTTCACCGTAAAATATCTGAGCTGCCCATTTTGGATACTTATAGACGAACATACCACAGATCGGGCACTTCTCATCTTTACTTACCTCTATAACATCGACTCCTTTTGTATCGCCGAATCTCTTTACTTCCCAAAGATAAAGCGATAAAGGCTGCAGTTCGCTATCTTTTAGATCAGAACAAAAACTCTTCTCCTTAAGTGCGGCTTTTAGCTCGTTTATCTCCAAGTATGCATTGATATCTATCTCTTTTTTACATCTCTTCTCAAATATCTTTTTGCCCATTGAGTAGATCTGCTTCTCTTTTTTATTTTGAACCATAGCTACATCTGATTGCAGTGAGTCCTGAGCCATCTTAAGAGCTGTTTTAAAATCAACTATCTCCCCGCCGTTCTCAATACTGAACTCTTCTGCTACATCTTTATCTGCAAAGGCGAGTTTACTCACTTTTGTCATAGTCCCTCTAATATCAGAACCAACGACATAATAAGCAGTTGAAGCATCTATGAGTTTTTCATTTGAAGCATCGACGACCTTTATGTCATCGGCATCTATCTCATACTCCTGCATATCTACGGCAAGACATCTTATTGAGCAGTATTGTCTGTTTTTATGATCATGGATCTTTGAAGTGTGCGAAGTTTTATAGTAAGCCTCTATGCTCATTCCGCATACAGGGCACCACTCTTTTTGAGGGCCCTCTTGAACCAACATAGGCTTAGTCGATGCAGATTTTGTAAAACCGGCGGCATTTAAAGCTGTCGCACAGAAGATTAAACTAAAAAGAAGAACTATCTTTATAAACATTGGGATTTCCTTGAATAATTTTTATTATTCTATCCTAAAGTAATAAAAAGATGGTTTAGATGAATTTTATGATGAAGAATTTGCCCAAGTTCAACTTGGGCAAAAAAATTGTTTGTAGTGTCAACCCGCTAACTATAAATCTTTTAAATACGGCTCTCTCCCTTTTCCCCCTAAAAGAGCAGCATGAACACAATGATATTAAATTTGTCGCTCAATCATCTTGATTGAGATCAATCATTAAAAGAAAAAGTTATATTCAACAGAAGGGGAAAAGAGAGTCTATTTTTTAAAAGTGCCTCTATTGCACTCTTAGAAGCAACAATCTTCTTATAAAAAGTATCAAAAGAGCAACGGCCAAGATTTTAAAATCCAATTCACTTGCCAAATGGATGTTTTTAAAAGTGTCACTTCTAGTAGCTTCTTCGCCCAGTAACTGCATAGCCAGTATTTTTGGAGAGTAAACAGCACTAAACATAAGAGAGGAGAAGACAACTGTAACCGCGCTTCCGAATATTATTGCATCTCTTTGACCTCTTTTATACATTAAAAGCTCATATACCGCAACAAAAAAGGCTAAAAAGTATACCCAGTAGCTAAAACGGCGGAAAACCTCGCCCATAATAATTCCGGCATTGTAGTTATCAAGCAAAACGGAGTATAAAATCTTGTCTGTATGAAAGACTATGGGAGCGACGATAGTGCCTAAAACTAAAACTGCTCCAAATGTAGCGGCCAAAAGTGTGAAGTATGTAAAATCTATAAAAATATTTCTTTTCAATTATTAAGTCCTTAATCATAAGAAACCCCAAATTTCAGCGATAAGTAAATAGCTCTAGTGCTAGACAGATTTTCGCAGGACTAGCTATGCTAATTCAAGAGAATCTAACGACGCAATAGGGCTATTTACTTATCACCCGAAGGGAAGCTTAAAAAGAGGGCTACTGCTTCGTTAAAAGCACTTGAAGCTACTAGTAGCTCCTGCGCACTTTCGCCTCACACTAGCCCTCTTTTTAAGTTTCTGAAATTGGGGTTTCTTATGACTAAGGACTTATAACCTTAGTGTAAAACCCCTGTCAAAACCGCTGTAGTCTCTGTAGAACTCCAGTTTTGCAAAGTCTTTATCTTTTAAATATGCCGATATTTTATCTTTTTGGTCATAACCCATCTCACATGTAAAAAAGTTAATGTTTCTGCTTAAGACTTCATCAAGAAGTTCTTTGATTATTTCATCACCTATCTCTCCGCCAAAAAGAGCGTTCTGAGGTTCATAAGAGAGGTTTGATTCAAGCTGGGCATCTTGGGCTATGTATGGAGGATTTGAGACCAGATAATCAATATCTTCATCTACAGGTTCTAAAAGTGAACCGAGCCTGAGTTCAACTCTCTCTCCAACACCAAAAAGCTCTATATTTCTCTTTGCAATTCCAAGTGCCGCTTCTGAGATGTCTACCGCTATAATTCTTGCATTGGGAAGAAATTTTGCCAGCATGATCGAGATGATCCCGCTTCCTACACCAACCTCTGCAACGGTAAGAGGAGCATTTTTATCCTCTATATTTTTAAGCACCTCATCTATAAGAAGCTCGGTCTCTGGGCGGGGGATAAGCGCACCCTCCGCTATAAAAAACTCTTCGCTGTAAAAACTGACCCTATTGGTAATATACTCAAGCGGCTCGTTATTGGCTCTTCTTTTTGCCAGCTCCAAGAGTCTCTGTGCATCTTCTACTTCTGTTTCCTGATTTGTCAAAAGCCAGAGCTCGTCAACGCCCAGATGGTGCATTAACAGAAGCTGTGCCTCTCTGGAAGCTCTCTCTATGTGAGGGTTTAAAACGGAGGTAATATGCCTTAAAAGATCTTTGACTAGATATCGGCTTGACATGCTTCTCCCAAAGCTCTTTTATCGATCTCCTCTATATCTACGCCAAGCTCTTTTAGTCTCTCTAAGACAGGCGGGTGCGTATAGTGAAAAAAGATGTATATAGGATGAGAGAGAGGAAAGCTCTTGTTCTCATTTACAAGCTTTTTTAGAGCATTTGCAAGCTCTATCTCTCCGCCCGCACCTCCAAGCTCACTTCCAGTTTTATCCGCCTCATACTCATTATGTCTACTGACAACACCCATGATAGGCATCATTAAAAAGCCCAAAACCGGCATAAAAAGCATCAGCAGTATCATAACCGCATAAGGCTCTTGCGATATGTTAAGCTCCGTATAAAGAGAGAGCGGCAGATTGCCGAATATTGCAAACATTCCAAGCAGCATCGCACCCACAAGAGCGATATTTTTATATATATCTCCATGAGCGAAGTGTCCAAGCTCGTGACCCAGAACCGCCAGAAGTTCTCTCGTCGTTAGCTTCTCTATAAGCGTGTCAAAAAGAACTACCCTTTTTGACTTGCCAATCCCTCCGAAGTATGCGTTTAGTCTTGCATCTCTCTTGCTTGCATCACTTACAAAGACACCTGAGCTTACAAAGCCCGTCTTCTCCATCAGCTCTTTTATCTTAGCATCAAGCTCCTCGTTTTGAAGAGGAGTTAGTTTGTCAAAGAAAAGCGCTCTGAAAGTCGGATAGAGCATATTGATAAGAACTACTACCGCAAAGATAAAGATAAAGCTCCAGAGCCACCAGAGATCAAAACTTGAGATTATCATATAGACTCCCCAGACCACCAACGAGCCAAAGAGAAGCGTCATAACAAAGGAGATAAGAGTATCTTTTATCCACTGCCCAAGGGTTGATTTGTTAAAACCGAACTTCTCATCGAGGACAAATTTCTCGTAGTATGAAAACGGCAGGGATATAAGCGAATTTATAACAACAAAGCCCATAACGATGGCGATATTTAGGAGTGCTTCATTTTCGTAAGATACATTTTGTTCTAAGAACTTGATCCCGATTCCTATCCAGAATATAAACACTATGTAGTCCACAAAAGTGTTCGCTATGCTTATTCTCTCTTTTGCGACGGAGTAGTTTGCCGCTTTTATAAAATCATTTTCGCTAAGAAGAACTGCTTTGCCCTTTTTTGCGCTATTTACATAACCTATCTGCATAACGCTCGTATATATAGAGATGAGTACAAAAAGAGTATAGATTCCTACTATTGTCATTAACATTTGTCTGCCTTAAATTTTTCGAAATTCTAACATTATTTTTGATACAATCTTTTAAAGATTGAAACACTCAAGGAACATATGTGAAAACTTTTATAAACGGTCTTAGCCTTATTCTGCCGACAGCTTTGGTCTTGTACCTGCTTGTCTGGATTTTAAAGATGACGGAACACTTCTTTGGAGACCTGATTCTCCTAGTACTGCCAAAAGAATACTACATCACCGGTCTGGGGTTTGTGGCGGGCATTGCCATAGTATTTTTTGTGGGACTGCTTCTAAAACTTTGGATCGTTCAAAAATTAAGAGACTTTTTTGAATCTATAATTGATAAAACCCCTCTTGTAAACACTCTCTACGGTGCGATTAAAGATTTTTTTAACTTTTTCTCAAATCTAAAGAACAAAGAGAACAACATTGTCGTTCTTGTTGATACCCACTGGATAGATTCTAAAATAATGGGGTTTATAACATCTGAAGATCTAAAAAGATTTGACTTTTTAGATATGGAAGAGCCTGTAGTCGTCTATTTCCAACTCAGCTATCAAATAGGCGGATACTCTCTTTTTATCCCTAAAAAAAATATAACTCTTATAGATATGAAAACCGAAGAGGCTCTGGGATTTGTTATGACAGCGGGAATTTCAAGCAGTAAAAAAAGTGAGGACAAATGAGCAGCCTCAAAAATAAAAAAATAGGCTTAGCTCTAGGCGGCGGAGCAGTTTTAGGCGCCGTTCATGTTGGCGTACTTAAAGCACTCGAAGAGAAAAATATCAAGATAAACGCTATTTGCGGCACAAGTGCAGGTGCTATTGTCGCAGCACTATATGCTTTTGGAAAGAGTCCTACTGAAATAGAGAAGATAGTCGTTGAGTTTGAGTGGAAAAAGCTCTCCTCGCTTACCCTCTCAAAATATGGAATACTATCAAACGAAAAAATAGGCGAGATAATCAAACTAAGCATAGGTGACAAAAAATTTAAAGATTCAAATATCCCGCTTGGGATGATGGCTACGGACATTACGACGGGAGAGAAGGTCATCCTAGATAAGGGAAGCGTTGCAGACGCTGTTGTTGCAAGTACCTGCATCCCAGGCATCTTTATACCGGTTGAGATCGGAGGCAGATTTCTGGTGGATGGCGGTATAGTTGAGAATGTCCCGCTTAGCTGTCTAAAAAACAAAGACGTTGACTATCTGATCGGTGTAGACCTTGTTCCCGAGCGCTCATACAAAAAACCGGAGAATGTCATTGAAGTTCTATACAACAGCTTTAACTTTTTAGTCAAAATAAATAAAAAAGCGCAGACAAAAGAGGCAGACCTTACCATAAAACCAGATCTCTCCGAGTACAATGCCGTAGATATGTCTCAAATAAAAGAGCTGATCGATCTGGGATATGAAGAGACAAAGAAGATAATAAAAGAGCTTTAAAAAGGTTTACGCTTAATGTGCTACAATGCTTTTAATACCAAACCTAAGGAGTACGCTATGAAAATGTTTTCTAAACACGTAGGATTGTCTCTTGTTGCATTAAGTCTGTTGTTGGTCGCACCTGTTAGTGTTCTGGCACAAAACGGTGGGCGCGATATGCCTTCATTTAAGAGTTTTGACCTAAACGGTGACGGAACTCTTACAGAGAGTGAACTTCATGAGGCTAGAGAGAAAAGAGTTCAAGAGAGAAAAGATGACGGCAGAATGCTAAGAAATGTCAAAGAGCATTATGAGTTCTCAAGAATGGACGCAAATGAAGATGGTCTTGTAAATCAAAAAGAGTTTGAAGATCATCAGACCAGAAGAAGATAGATAGACTCGGTGTGTTATATCTTTAACATGCCGACACTCCTGCTTTAAAATATAATCAATAACATCTCCATCATATACTGTTAAGAAAATGTCAAGAAACCGCACATAAATATTTGACACTATCCTTTTATACTTTCATCATAAACTAGAAAAGGAGAAAAAATGAAGATCATACTTACGTTGGTCGCACTTTTTGGCATATCCTCTGCGTCCGTCGTAGATGAATACCTAAAGACTCTTGCAAAAGAGGCAAAAGTAAAAGATCCGAGCTTTAAGAGTTTTAGTATCAAGCGAGGCGAAGAGATATTTACCTCAAAACATATCGGTAAAAGAGGTAAAGAGGTCTCATGCGTATCTTGTCATGGAGAGGACTTAAGCAAAGCCGGTAAGAACTTTTTTACTGCAAAAGAGATCGAGCCGCTCTCTGTAAAAGCAAATTCGCAGAGATTCAGCGAAGTCAAGACTATAGAGAAATGGCTGAAGAGGAACTTCATAGACGTATATAACCGTGAAGGAACAATTGAAGAAAAAGGCGATGTAGTGACATACATCATCAACAAATAAGGAGAAAAAGATGAGATCATTAATTTTATTTACAGCATTAAGCGCCATTCTATTGGCAGGTTCTTACGAGAAAAAAGGTGTTGCCGTGGTTACAGACGAGTTATACAAAAAAGAGTGCGGCTCATGCCACTTTGCATATCAGCCGGGTCTTTTGCCATCAAATGCATGGGAGAAGATGATGTCAAATCTGCAAAACCACTTTGATACCGATGCGACCCTTGCGAAAGAGGATTTTGATGCTATATTGGATTATCTGAGTAAAAACAGTGCCGAAAAAGCTATGGAGTACAAAAGAAGCAACAAGATAGTAAAAAGCATAAAGCGTACAGAAGTTCCGGAGTCAATATCCAAGACTCCATACATGATAAAAAAGCATAGAGAGATAAGAGAGGATCTTATAACGCAAGATGAAGTAAAAGGGCTCTTTAACTGCACGGCATGCCACACTACGGCCCAAAAAGGTATATACAGCGAGAGAGATATCTTGATTCCAAACTACGGAAGATGGGAAGACTAGAGAGGTGATATGATGAAATCCTATATCTGGTCGCTTCCGACGAGGGTTTTTCACTGGCTCTTTGCACTGCTGATACTGCTTGCTTTTTTAACCGAAGATGATGACCTGCTTAACTACCACGCCATCATCGGTTATGCTATCTTAATCCTTTTAGGCTTTAGGTTTTTTTGGGGCTATCTGGGTCCGAAATACTCAAAGTTTAAAGATTTTCCCATGAGCATTGGAGAGGTCAAAGAGTTTATTGCAAATATTTTTAACAGCGAACAGAGATACATAGGACACAACCCTTTGGCTTCTTATGTAATGATAGCTATTTTGGCAATCTCTTTTCTTGCCGTCATGACAGGAGTTCTGACTCTCGGAATTCAAGAGGGAAAGGGAGTACTCTCCTCTTTGAACAGCACTTTTTTTAAAGAGATGGAGCTTTTTGAGGAGATACATGAGTTTCTCTCTGGCGTGTTAATTGCTCTTATAGTTATGCATATTTTGGGTGTTTTAAGCGATAGGCTTCTTCACTCAAAACACAATACGCTTGAGTCAATATTTAACGGTTACAAAGTGACAAAAGAGCAAGAAGGCATAAAACTCAACATTTTTCAAAAACTGCTTGCGGCACTCTTTTTAGCTCTGCTTGTTTCTTTTTTGTTCTTTAGCATGACGACTTCTAGCAATCCTCTGATCGCTTCAAAGTATGTTCCGCTGGACTACAGAGCGCAAAACGAGCTTTTTGTTGATGAGTGTGCATCATGTCACACTCTCTACCCGCCTCATACTCTGGGTGAAAAATCGTGGAGAACTTTAATGGCAAACCTGCAAGATCACTTTGGAGATGATGCCTCTATTGATGAAGCGGACAATAGAAATATTTTAGACTTTTTAGTGAAAAACAGCGCGGAAAACTCGACTCAAGAGGTGAGCCTGAAGATTTTGAATTCGATAAAAAATAAAGATATAATAGCAATAACCCAGACAGATTTTTGGAAGGCAAAACATGAAGAAATTCCAAAAAAAGTCTTTACTCATGAGAACGTAAAAAGCAGAGCAAACTGCAAAGCTTGTCACAGCGATATTGAAAAAGGATTGATCGAAGATGAAAATATTAAAAATATTAACGCTTATATGTAGTCTGCTTCTATCTTTTTCCCTTATTGCAGATGATGATTATGAACATGAGCACAAAAAAAGTCATATCTACAAAAATCTGGACTACTTAAACCTAAGCAAATCTCAGCACAAAGAGATAAAAGAGATAGTTATAGAGTATAGAAAAGATTATAAAAAATTTTACAAAAAGAGAGAAAAACTCCAAAAGAGACTTCAAGAGCTGCTAAGAGAAGAGAAGTTTGACAAAAAGAACTACGAACAGATTTCCAAAGAGATACATGAAGATGCCATAGAACTCGAAATAGAAACACTGCAAAATATCCACTCTGTTTTGTCCGCTTCGCAAAGAGAGCGGTTTTCATACTATCTGCGGGAGTGGCAAGTTGAGTAGAAAAGTTTTGCTTATAGAAGACGACCTGCAGATGCAGGGCTTTATAACGGACTACTTAAAGGAGTATGACTTTACATGCTCCGCCTTTTCGCATCCAAAAGATGCGCTGGATGAGCTTGAGAAGAACGACTCATACTCAATCGTTATTTTGGATCTGATGCTTCCCGATATTGACGGTTTTGATGTTTTAAAGAGAATAAAAAGCATCTCGGATATTCCCGTTATCATCTCTTCAGCAAGAGGAGACATAGGAAACAAGATACACGGTTTTGACCTGGGAGCTGATGATTATCTTGCAAAACCTTACGAGCCGCGTGAACTTGTCCTAAGAATAGAGCATATTTTAAAAAAGTCTCTCAGCGGCAAAACTACTCTTGGAGAGTTTACGATAGACAAAGCAAACAGAGAGGTTTCTTTGGGCGACTACTCGATCGATCTTACAAAAATAGAGTTTGAGATATTTATGTTTTTAATAGAGAACAGAAATAAAATATCCTCCAGAGAGCAGATACTAAATGCCACCTCACTAGATGAGAGCACAAAGAACAGAACCATAGATACACACATCTCAAACATCAGAAACAAGATAGGCGACGACCCTAAAGAGCCCAAGTACATAAAGTCCGTCTGGGGCATCGGCTATAAGTTTGTAGGCTAGATATGTCCATTATCAAAAAAATATCAATACTCTTTTTAATAAGCTTTGTTCTTATGAATATTATTGGGTTTTGGATCGACAGCATTAACTCAAAAAGAGTCGATGATCTTATAAAAGAGAAGTACCTCAAAATCTCGAACGAGATATTTCAAAATATAGACAACAGAGACAAAGTAGAGGAGATAATCTCAAAATATGCTCTAAAAAGAGTCGATGCTCTGGATAAAAAAGAGAGAGAAGTTCTCTACTATGAAAAACACACATTCGGTTTTATCTCCATACAAAAAGCGTCATTTGAAGATGAGTTTATCATTAAGATAAACTTTCTTGATGAGACCTACACACTAAAAACTCCCGACGAGGAGAATATTAACGACAAACTAAAGTTAAATATTCTCATATTTTTGGATGTTTTTGTCCTTTTTCTTATATTTTTATACCTTCTAAAACTGCTCTCGCCTCTTAAAAAGATAACAAAAGAGATCCAAAATTTCTCTAACGGAGATATGCAAAGCAGGATAGAGGTAACCTCAAACGATGAGATAGGAACACTCTCCCGAGCCTTTAATACAATGGCTGCTTCAATAGAGGAGCTTATAAAGACAAGAGAGGAGCTGCTAAGAGATATAGGGCATGAGCTTAGAACACCGATAGCAAAAGGAAAGTTTGCGACACTTCAAATTGAAGATATTTCTCAAAAAGAGCTGCTGCAAAAGATATTTTCAGATTTGGAGATACTGACAAATGAGCTCATAGAGCTGGAGAAGCTAAACTCAACAAAGCTAAACATCACTACTTTTAGCGCAGAGACGCTTATACTAGAATCTCTTAGCAAACTCTACATAGAAGATGAATCAAATATCGCTCTTAAAATAGAGGATGATTTTAAGATAGAGGGCGACCTGCACTATCTATCCGTTGCTCTTAAAAACCTTATCGACAATGCACTCAAATATGCCTCAGAACTTCCTATAACGCTGAAGGCTTCAAAGCAGAATATCTACGTCATAAACAGAGGCGAAAAACTATCAAAAGAGCTTGAGTACTATCTAAAACCATTTACGCAGGAGCTCTCTCAAAGAGACGGCTTCGGGCTTGGGCTTAGTATTGTAAAGAAAATCAGCGACAAGCATAACTTTTCGCTAAGCTACAGTTATAAAGATGGTCAAAATATCTTTTGTCTAGATTTCGTAGTCAACGACTTTTGACTCCAGAGTAACCGACTTTATAAGCTCCACCACTTTCAGATGCTCAGGATGGATCGCATAAGAAGCCAAATCATTTTTTGTCTCAAAGGTAGAGTATAAAGAGAGGTCAAACGCCCGCTCGGAGTCTGTAAAATTGATACCGACCTCCATAGACTTCAACTCAGGGATAAGCTCGACTAACGCGTTAAGTCTCTTAACTACCTCTTTTATATTTGACTCTTTACTCTCATGGCGAAATTTGAACATAACTATATGAACTATCATACAAAACCCCTCTTTTTTTGTGGAATTCTAACAAAAAAGTGCGCAAACAACTTTATAATTCTCGAAAAACTTTGTTTTTCGTAGCTTTAGGGGGTTGTAGGGACATCTGTCCCTGCCAATAAAACGGACGTGTTCGTTTTGTTGTATAACATCAGTAAAAAGGATAAAATAGCCTTATGAAAAGAATTTTAAGAGAGCTCTACGGGTCGGCGATACTGTTTTTCTACTTCTTTAAGTGGCCCTACTTTCTCTTTTTTCCATACCTTTACGATAACGGACTTGATGGCAACTACATCTTGAATACTTTGTGGTTCTTTACGGCGGGGCTTATTTTAAAAGATTTTTACACAATGTACAAAAACAGAGGTTCTTAAAGAAATCCCTTCCAGAAAAACTCCGCGATCATCGCTATCAAAAAGATGCCTATAAAGTTAAAAACAACCCCGTATCTTGCCATATCCTTGACACTTACAGCTCCGCTGCTCATAGCAATGGCATTTGGAGGCGTAGCAATAGGGAGCATAAAGGCGTAACTTGCACAGACGGTAGCTACCATCATAAACAAAACAGCATCAATTCCGCTCTGCTGAGAGACTGCATATATAACGGGAAGCATGACAGATATTAACGCCGTGTTTGATGTTATCTCCGTCGTAAAAGTGATAAGCATAGCCACACAAAGAATGATTAAAATAGGATGAAGCTGAGTTATAACAATAAGATAAGTTGCGACCTCATCAGCAAGCCCCGTTGCACTGAAAGCGGATGCAATAGAGAACCCTGCACCAAAGAGGAACATGATCCTAAAAGGGATCTTTACTTTATCCTCCATCCAATCAAGAGTGCCAAAGGGAGGAGCAAAAAGAATAAGCCCAGCACCAAGCAGTATTATATTTTCATTTAGCCCCAAACCGTTCCAATATGGCTTAAACGGAGCATTTAGCAAAAGAAGTAATATCACGCCTCCTATGAGCCAAAGAACTCTCTTCTGCTCAAAATTTAACACTCTATTTTGATGCTCTATAGATATCTCTACATCTTTTACACCTATGCTAAGCAGAGAAGCAACTATAAAAAACATTGCAAAAACAAGCGGAGAGACCATCAGCATCCACTGCAAAAACGGGATCGGATCCATCTGATTGTTTTGCATAAATCCAAGCATTATGAGATTAGGCGCAGTGCCTATCGGAGTCAAAATACCGCCTATGCTCGCTCCGTAAGCAATAGCAAGTGCAAACCTCATCTTTAGTCTTATATCGTCGGTTATAAAAAGAACAATCGAGATAAGAAGCAGCGTAGTAGTTGTGTTTGAGAGGAGCGAGCTTAACAGCCCCGATGTGATTGTAAGCGAAAAGATTATCCCTTTTGGCGTCGATGGAAATATGGCAAACATCTTCTCAGTGACCCATTTGTGAAGCTCGGTTTTCTCAACAGCGATTGCGATTAAAAAACCGCCGAAAAAGAGGAATATGATTGGGTTTGCATAGTTTGCAGTCGTATCGCTTGTTGAGAGAATTGAAAAAGATGGAAAAAGTACGATAGGCAGCAGAGAGACGACTCCAAGAGGCAAGCCCTCATTTGTCCAAAGAGTTACAAGAAATGCTATAAGCCCAATAAGTGAAGCCTGTGTAGCATTAAAAACACTAAATGAGAGTGCGAAGAAAAATAGGCCGATTACAATAGCTACTGCTATTTTTTTAAACTGTTCTTTATCTCTGCTCACTTACTTCCTCCTTGTGTTTTGTCTTACTGAGACTATGAATTGGTAGATTAAGTAGGCTATGGTTATTTTAAACATCAAAAGCCCAAAAGTGATAGATTCTTCGCTTGTCATAATTGAAAACGGGTTTATTTTGTCGGCTAAACAGGATAGATTAAAATCTTTAGTTAAAGTAAAATAGTTTACAAACAGTAAAAATAAAAATATATATTTAGTAAACTGTTTATAGTCCCTCATGTTATATACATGCAAACTATAGAACGATACTAAAAATATACTTCCAATTAAAATAGGAGTATTAACATTACTTAAGCATGTATTTGAACTACAAAAACTAACGATAGTATAAAGTGCTCCAAATATAATTATCCAAAATAGTGCCAAAAGCCAATCTTGAGAGTGATTTGAACTTATTGCATGTGCTTTAAATATTAACCATTCAGTAATATTTTTACCTTTTATCATATCTTTATTTAGCTCTTTTTCGCGTTCTTCCATTTCCTTGGCATAAAACCGATTGGCTTCAATTATATTGTTTTGCTGTTCAAAAGAGTTCTTAATAATTCTAGCTGTTTCACGGTTTTCTACATCAATAACTTCAATTTTGTCTTCTTTTGATGTTATTTCTAAAAAATTAGCTTCTTCTTTAATGATAGAATCGTCTAAATTTAACTTCTTCTTAAACAAAGTTTTTCTAAAAAGAGCCAACTTTTTAAAAGTCGTATATTTAAAATTAACATCTTCATGAAACTTTGATTCTGTAAATACAACTATATCTTCAAATGTTGTTTTAAAAAATAAATTACCATAAAACTCTGTTTTGTAAAAATCTGCCAATGATTTAAATCGTGTATTTTCAAAATCACAACTCTTTATAACACAATCTTTGATTTCAACTTTTTGTTCAAAAACAGTTCTTGAGAAATCTAAACTTTCAATTTCAGGACATTCTAAAAATGAAATTCTAATATTCAGTTGTTTTTTAAATTTTATTTCATCTTTTAAAATACATTCAGAAAATACAATATCTTTTTCAAATTGAATATATGTGAAATCCACACAATCTAAAAAAGTACAATGATTAAATTTTACAGTTTGAGTAAACTTTTTTTCTCCTTCTTTTTCAAAAAATGAATCCTCATAACCTAATACGCTACTAGATAATCCATTTCCTTCAAATTTTGGGAAAATAATATTATTGAATGGAATAGGGAGAAATTTAGCAATTCTTGATTGCGATTCAGATATGATATTTCTAATAGCTTTCCAAAACAATTTTATTTCGTCTGTAGATTTTGACCAGTCTTTTTTATTATCTTTAATTTCATACCAATCATCTTTCTTACAATGTAAAATACACTTATTTTGCTCTGCGTCAAAACACTCATTGTTACAATTTTCTACGCTATATGTAGCCATCTAATAAACCTCTTTCCTATGCCCAACTCGAACTACTATGATTATCAGTTCTTCATCTTTAACCTGAAAAACAACTCTGTATTGGTTTATGCGAAGTCTAAATTTGCCTTTGTATTCGCCTTTGAGGGCTTTGATATTGTTTTTTAAGATGTCAGGGTTTGTGACTAAGAGGAGGAGTTTTTCTTTGATAATTTTTTGAGCTACTCTGTCAAGCTTTTTGAACTCTTTTTTTGCACTGCTTAAAAAGTGAAGTTCATACATTTAGCTATAAACCTAGCTCTTTAAAAACTTCACTTGCGGGGATAAGCTTCTCTTTTTTATTTTCAAGATTTTTAAGTCTTTGGTCTGAGAGTTTTTCATCAAGTGCATCAAAGTACATACTAAGAGCTTTTTCAACAATATGACTTTTCTTCTCATTTAGCTCTTGCGATACACTGTTTAACTCATCAATGATAAAGTCAGAGACTGTAAATGTGCTTCTTATTTTATGCATCATACACTCCTATTCATATAATCGTATGAATAATTATACATATATTTTAGCTATTAAGCAACTTTTTTATTAATTTGCAAGGAAATTACTCAAACTGACATGCGGGTCTAAGCCCTCTAACATATTATAGACCTCTCTTGCTATGGGAAGATATAGATCTTTCTCTTGGGCTATTTTATAGAGCGCGTATGTTGTTCCGATGCCCTCTGCAACCTCTCCGAGCTCCTCTACTATCTGCTCTTTAGATTTGCCCTCTGCAATCCCCAAACCGACGCGAAAGTTTCTGCTCATGGTCGATGATGCGGTTAAAAAGAGATCCCCTGCTCCGCTGAGACCTACAAAGCTCTCCTCTTTTGCGCCATACTCTTTGCCAAACCTCTGCATCTCTACAAGACCTCTAGATATTAGCGATGCGGCCGCATTTTTGCCAAGATTAAGACCTTCGCATATTCCTGCTGCTATTGCTATGACATTCTTGTATGCACCCGCAACCTCAGCGCCTGCAACATCAGTAGAGGTGTATGTCTTTATAAACGATGGAAAAAACGAAGCAAACTTTTGACTTAACTCCTCATTTTTGGAGTTTACGACAAGCGCGGTAGGGAGCGACTTCATAACCTCCGTTGCGAATGATGGACCCGATAGAAAAGCGATATTGTCATCCGGCACATACTCTTCGTATATTTCGTTTAAAAATCTCCCCGTACTCGCCTCTATGCCTTTTGCCGCTACAAGTATCTTGTGATCGTTGTATTTGAAGTTCTCTCTTAGCCATGATGAAACCTGCTGAGCGGGAATTGCGATGACAATGTACTCAAGCTTTAAGATCTCATCCAAAGAGACAAAATTTTTCATATCGCGCGGGGTTCTTGAAGTTATGTAGACTTCACACTTCTCGCTCAACGCAAATGCCAAAGCACTTCCCCATTTTCCGGCTCCTATTACTCCTACCTTAGTCATATCTGCTCCCCATGATCTTTTCAAATTCTCCCAAATCACTCTCATACCCGACAACTACAAATACATCACCCTCTTTTATGTGGTGATGTCTTGCCTTTGCCGAATATATAAACTCGGTCTCCAGATCTTCTCTTAGAACCGATAAGACAAGCACATTATACTCTGCTCCCCAATCTATGTCGTATGGGTAGACTCCCTCAAATTTATGAGTATTATCCACTCTTATCTGAGCGATCTTCAAGTCGCTCTTTTCATACAAAATATTGTGAAGGACTTGTGTGATTATAGGCTTTTCAAGCATCTCCACTATCATATTTGCCGTTGTCCTGATCGTCGGTATAACCTTTGAGGCTCCTGCAAGAGAGAGTTTGTCACCGCTCTCTTTATCATCTGCCAGAGCCACTATAGTGAGCTCATGAAATGCCTCTCTAAGCGAGATAGTCAAAAAGATATTCTCTGCCGTATCCTCAAGCAGACAAAAAGCTGTACACTCCTCTATATTGACGCTGCCCTTTAGCTCATCCCAATCATCGCTTAGATCAAATCTTAATATTTCGTACTTGCTGTTTTGTATATTTTTATCACTGCCCTCATCAAGTCTGAATATCTTTATATTTTCATAATAAAGAGAGATATTTTTTACGATCTCCAGCGTATAGTCGTTATACCCAAAAAGCAGTGCGGTACTCTTTCTCATCTGCCATCCTTTTTGTATAAAAAGCTGTTAAACTCTTTTATAAACTGCACGTTTCCTATAAGCAGCAGATAGTCTCCTGCTTGAACAGGCATATCATCTTTTGGATTGAACAAGAACTCTTTTGAGCTGCTTTTATAAAGTCCCAGAAGAAGTATCCTGAACTTTTTATTTTGAAGCTCGCCTATAGTTTTGTAGTTGCCTGCTATTCTCTCATTTACAACTATCTCTTGCATATCAACACCGTTATAG
This sequence comes from Sulfurimonas crateris, assembly GCF_005217605.1. Taxonomy (NCBI): domain Bacteria; kingdom Pseudomonadati; phylum Campylobacterota; class Epsilonproteobacteria; order Campylobacterales; family Sulfurimonadaceae; genus Sulfurimonas; species Sulfurimonas crateris. Next base: position 154,173 of record NZ_SZPX01000004.1, read on the forward strand.
CTTGAACGAAGAGCGTGAATCGCCTCAAATGCTATCTTTTGTCCTGCAAGACCCTTTGCGATCATTCCCACAAGCTCTTTTTCGTAAAAGACCTCATTTACGCCTGCAAACATCAGCTTATTTTTATTCATCTTGTTTTTTAAAATAGAGAGTATATAAACATCTTTGTTGAAAGAGCGCACCGTCAAAGCGGTATAAACATTCTCAACATCGCTATGCCCGAGGCAGAGTATCGCCTTTACCTGCTCTTGTATATTTATGCGAAGTTTTCTGTAGCTCTCTATGCTTCCGGGGTCGTAATTAAGAGTAAAAAAACCATCTTTTTTTGCCTGTCTGGCTTTTTTGTCATTCTCCTCTAAAACAATAATATCACTATTATGAGATAATTTTTTTGCGATCTCTTTTGAAATTCCCTCATAGCCGCATATTAGGTAGAAGCTTTTCATCTTAGCTATGTCATTGATTAGCTTGTCATCTTTTATCTCATCAAGTTTCTCCGTAAATGCGGTCACTATCAAAGAGGTTGTAAAAGAGAATACTGCGATTCCGGCTACGATTACAAACATAGCCACAATCCTCCCCTCCTCGGTCACAGGGGTAATATCTCCATAACCGACCGTGGAGATCGTCACGACTGCCCAGTATATCGCTTCAAAAAGGGTATTTACAGGTGAAGCTGGATTGTTCGCCTCCATAACGTATATAAGTACGGATGATACAAAAATAATTATAGATGCAAATATAAAAAGTGTTAAAAACTCAAACTTCTTAGTTGCAACCACGGAGCCGAATGTCTGGATGCTCTTTGCATATCTAAAGAGCTTAAATACCCTAAATAGAACAAAAAGCCTCATAAGTCTTAGCTCATGGAAGAACGGCAGTATAGCAAGCAGGTCTATGATAGCTTTAATAGAGAAAATGTAGCGCATCTTTGTAACGATGATCTCTTTAAAAGCTTTTAGAAGACTAAACTCTCTCTTTAGCATAACGTCATATTCGCTATGCTTAATGATTATCTCGCTTACACTGCTAGTCACCCAAAACCGAAGAAGATACTCTATAAGAAAAATGATTGAGATCACGTAGTTGTTGAAAAAAAGGAGTGTATCGTCTACGTGAGACTTTACCTCTCTAATGAGGATGGCAACGCTTGAGAAGATAAGCGCTATCATAAAGAGGTCAAATATCTTTTTGTATTTGTTGGAATCGTTTTCTAAAAAATTGTAAAAAAAGTGCTTTATCTTAGCATAACGTTTTGAGGTATTTACCGCGTAGGCGCCGTCTACTATCAAACGCTTTAACAAAATGCTATCCCAACTTTGCTTTTAGTATCTCGTTAACGGTTGCAGGGTTTGCACTTCCTTTGGACTCCTTCATCACCTGCCCTACAAAGAAGCCAAAAAGCTTCTCTTTACCACCTTGATACTCTGCTACTTTGTCTTGGTTTGCATTTATAATAGCATCACAAATAGCTTCTATCGCACCCGTATCGCTTACCTGTTTTAGTCCAAGTGCATCTATGGCCGAATCTACCTCGCCACCTTTTTCTAAAAGATAGTCAAGCACCTCTTTTGCAGCTTTTCCGCTTATGGTGCCGTCCTCTATTCTTTTTACCAAAAAGCCGAGTTTCTTAGCATCGACTGGAGAGTTTGAGATATTAACTTCTCCTTTAAATCTGCCTTGAAGCTCAACGGTCAGCCATGTGAGAGCATTTTTAGCGCTTATGCCCTCATCCATCATTCTCTCGAAGAAATGCGCCATCTCAAGCGAAGATGTAACAACCATAGCGTTATACTCGCTCATGCCGTAATCTTTTACGAAACGCTCCATCTTCTCGTCAGGAAGTTCAGGTATCTTGCTAAACTCCTCCATCATCTCATCTGTAACTACTGCTTTTAGCAAGTCAGGTTCAGGGAAGTAGCGGTAATCTGCCGCTTCCTCTTTACCGCGCATTGAGCGTGTCTCTTGCTTTACTTGGTCAAAAAGTCTTGTCTCTTGAAGAATCTCTTTATCATAAACACCGTCTTCCCAAGCTTCACTCTGGCGAGCAACTTCAAGCTCTATGGCTCTTTGAATAAACCTAAAGCTGTTGATATTTTTTATCTCCACACGGGTGTAGAGTTTCTCGTCACCTTTAGGGCGGATAGAGACGTTTACATCCACGCGAAAAGAGCCCTCTTGCATATTTGCATCGCCTATATCAAGATAGCGGATAATAGAGTGGAGCTTTTTAAGATAGAGAGTAACCTCTTCGGCACTTCTTAGATCAGGCTCGCTAACTATCTCTAAGAGCGGAGTTCCTGCGCGGTTCAAGTCAACTTTTGAGAGAGGTCCATCATGTATATTCTTCCCAGCATCTGCTTCGATATGAGCACGGTTTATACGGATGATCTTGTGCGTACCGTCCTCGAAATCTATGCGAAGTTTTCCATGCTCGACTATCGGAGTGTAGAGCTGGGTGATCTGGTAAGCAGATGGGCTGTCGGGGTAAAAGTAGCTTTTTCTGTCAAAATAAGATGTCTGATTGATTGTCGCATCAACTGCAGTACCGAACATTACAGACTTGTGAAGCACCTCTTTGTTCAGAACCGGAAGCGCTCCGGGGAGTGCCAGACATGTAGGACAGGTATTTGTATTTTGTTTGTGATTAAAACTCGTAGGACATGAGCAAAAAAGTTTAGTTTTTGTATTTAGCTGAACGTGGACTTCTAGACCGATAACTACTTGAAACATAGTTTTCCTTGATAAAAAATTATAATATTGCCTTGGATTTTACCCAATTATGCTTTTATGTTTCATAAAGCATAAATTATTGTAGATTACTTAGTGTGTTTGGAGTAGAGTTTTTCTAAAAGCTTAGTCTGTTTTTTTGCCTCTTCAAGCCTATCTCTGTTCACAACAAAAGCATCAAGCGTCAAAATAAGAAAGAGTGAGATGACTATGAATGCTATAGTGACAAAAAGAGCGAGTGAAAAGCCTAAAAAAGAGAAGAGTTGAAAAGTTATAAGAGCACCGAAGATGATAATTGCCCACGATGCTCCAAGCAAAAAGCTAATAATTCTGTCGAATTTATCTTTTTGCATGGTATTTAGACCTTAGTGTTCGTCAACAGCTATAGCTCCACCGAGGTAAACATACGTAAGCATCATAAAGATGAATGCCTGCAGGAATGCCATAAATGTAAGAAGAGCAAATGGGATCAGAGGAAGAACCCATGGAGCAAGCATAAGGATTACCATCAAGAACATATCGTCACCCTTAACGTTACCAAAAAGACGGAAGCTAAGAGATACCAGACGAGAGATGTGAGAAACTATCTCGATCGGGAACATCAACCAGTATAACCACCAAACAGGACCAAGGAAGTGCTTAAAGTACTTTATAACACCTTGACGGCGGATACCCTCATAGTTGTAGTAGATAAATACTGAAAGAGCAAGTGTAAATGCAAACTCTAAAAATGCGGTCGGAGCTTCAAAACCAGGTATAACCCCTATTAAGTTTGCGATACCTACAAACAGACCGATAGTCGCAACAAGAGGAAGATAACGGCGAGCATTCTCTTGACCCATAACATCCGTTCCCATTTTAAGAACGCCTGAGATGTACGCTTCCATTACGTTTTGAGTTCCAGTCGGAACCATTTTTAAGTTTGACATAGCCATCTTGACAAGCACTAAAGCGATACCTGCCGAAAGCAGCATGTGCGTCATATAGATAAAAGTCTTATCGTGAGAAATTAGACCGAAAAATGTGAACAATTCACCCATAGGTGTACTCCCTGTCTCGTAAAAATTGTGTGATTATAGTAAAGATTTAATTAAACTTTTATAATATCAAAAAAATCTCTACCTTTTTTTGCTCTTTTTGTCTCTTTTTACATCTTTAGCACTGTAGTTTTTCCCCGCAATACTCTCTAAAAACACAGTTGCGTAAGAGCCTTTTGGCATCGTAAAAGAGATATTGAGCATTGTCTCTTTTTTAACATATTTGCAGTTAATATCGCTCGGATAAACAAGAGCTTCACGTCTCTGCCCTTTTTCTTGCAAAAACTCATCATCATATTTTTTCTCTATCTCTGCGGCATCATATTTGGCGCGAAAAGCATCTCTTCCGCAAAGAAGTCCGGTTGGAGCTATCTTCTTTGCTGCAAACTCTTTTGAAGGGATCAACTTTGGAGTGGAGAGTTTGCCATCTTTTGAGACGAACACATCACCGCTAAGAAGCACGAACTCCGAAGAGCCGCTCTCTTTGCTTAGCAGTATTCTCTCTCTTAGCCATTCGTTAAAGAAGTCACTCTGGTACACGGAGATCAAAAAGCTCTTAAGCTTTGAATCCTCTATAAAGAGCTCGCCCTTTACCATCTCTCTTGCCTGCTCTATGCTTCCCGCATCACGCCCGAATCTCTGGTAGCCAAAGTAGTTCGGAAGTCCGCTTTTTGCTATTTTTCTGGCAACTTTTTCTATCTTGCCCGCGTCAATCGCATCTAGCTCATAAAGATTTATGCTAAATCTGTTTCCTACAAGGTCTCCCATTCTTATGGAGTGAGAGTGCCTTGTGGTGCTTAGTATCTTTATCTGATTGTGATGAAACTTCTTAAGCAGAGCCTCATATTTTGTCTCAACCGAGAGATACTGCGTCGTCGTCGCATGCTTGTCCTTAAGTCCTGCGTAACCTATCTTTTGAGCGGGAATAGCCAAATACTCCGCGAAGATTGCTATCATATCCCAAGTTGTAAGTTCAACTTTTTGCACCTTTAGTATGAGGTAGTTTCCTCTGCCTAAAAACTCTCCCATAGGGATCTCATCGACTACGAAATCCTTCTCGTTTTGGTAAAATTTAAAGTCGATATCCTGCGTGGAGTGGAGATACTCTCTGTCCAGTTCTTTTATAATTGTAGAAATTTTAGCTCCTTTGAAGCGATCGCTATATCTTTTTTTATAGCTTTTCTTAACTCGTCTAACGAGTCGAATTTTTTGTTCTCTCTGATAAAGTTAACAAAACTGATGCGTGCGCGCTCTTTGCATGAGACTTCGCCGTCAAGTATGTGGCTCTCTACGGCAAAACTTCCGTCCGTTGTCACTCTGTGCCCTACAAACGAGACAGATGGATGAAAATGCTCCTCATCGTCTATGCGTGTGAGTGTTGCGTAAACGCCCTCTTTTGGCATCAAGAACTCTTTTGCCTCTATGTTTATAGTAGCAACGAGCTCTTTTTTGCCTATACCCTGACCTGAAACCACTCTGCCTTTGATGGTGTAATTATGCCCTAAAAAAGCGTTAGCTCCCTCAATATCTCCAATCTGGAGTTTCGCTCTTATCTTGTGCGAATGAACGGAGTCTCCGTGCAGAGTCACCTCATCGATAACTACTACCTCTCCGTCGAATAAAGTTTTTAGGTCATTGAAGGAGTATTTTCTGTTTTTTCCAAAATGAAAATCATACCCGACGACTATCTTTTGAAGTTTTGGGAACTTCTCTTTTAAAAAAGCTATGAACTCCTCCCCGCTCAAGTGACGGATATCGTCAAGTTCAAGGTAGATGATAGGATGATGCGAAAAGTGCTCGCGCTCCTTTTTTGGAGTAAGGTTTGCATAACCAGTCTCAATAACGACAATAGTGCTATTCTCATCCAACGCTCCAAAAAGCTGCTGATGTCCGATGTGCATACCGTCAAAACCGCCTATGGCTATGGATGTGCTCTCTTTCAAATCTGCTTCCTCTTTACTCTTTAGCTTTTATGCTTATAATTTGGAATTTTATCTAAATGGTCTATATATTATCATTAAAAGCATTTTGCTTTTTGCTTCTATACCACTTTCTAAGCCCGTAGAGGCTTATCAAAATCCAAAAAAACTCTATAATGAAAGAAGCAAGATTCCAGTTATAAAGAAGCGAGTACATAATAAGCAGCGAGCCGAAAGCGTTGAGAAACGAGTATAAAAAACCTTTTGAGTCTATTTTTTCGCTTTGGAGTAAAAAGTATGTTGCTACGACTATTGCTACACCCACAATGCCAATGACATCTACTAAAAAACTGTTCATTTTTTCTCTCCGTGATTAGCTTCTGTCTTTCCATTAGTTTTTTCTTGTTCCAATGCTCCAGCGTTGGAATGCATATTTCAGCCATACAAACTAATGTATACATTCCCCTCTTGGACGATGGGAACGAGGAAAGTTATTAACTACTATACTTCTACAGCAGTGCCATTATAAACAGCCTGAGAAACTTGCCATTTTGATCCTTGCCGCTCATATGTCCCTGTATTCAGCTTTATATCTATTACAGCATTCGCACCTAGAGACTTCGCTTCCATTAGCATCTTATATAGAGCCTCTTTTTCAGCCAACTCGAACTCTTCTTTTCTACTCGCCTGTGTATCGGATACACCGCGAACCATGCCAATGATCTTCTTGACTTCTTTACCAGGAATAGATGAGCCAGATATGCTTAATACTTCATTTCGTAATTGGTTGAGCATTTCATCCATGTTTGTTGAGCGTTCTTTGGCTTTCTTCTTTGAAGATATTTGAGACCAGACAATCAATACAAAAAAACTAAAAATAAGCAATGATGCGAATTCCATGATTTCTCCTTTTCTATATAAACAGCTAACTATTTATCCACCAAACATTATATACAAAACTACTTAATGTTTCTAGAGTGAAGCACTGACGGTATAACGCCATCCGTGTTTCATGACAGTTACGCTAAAACCGTAGCTCTCAAGCTCCTCTTTGAGTACGGCAGGCTCGTAGAAGTTGGCGGGCTCTCCGAACACTCTCTCCATAAAGCAGACGCATTTGCCCAAAAACGTGCCTCTGTCAAAATCATATATAAAGAGCTTTCCACCCTCTTTTAGCACCCGTAATACCTCGTTAAGCGCGGCATCTATATCGTCAAAGTGGTGCAGCGATTCTCCCATAAAGACGGCATCAAAACTGCTATCTTCAAACGGCAGTGCCTCTGCTGCTCCTATGTGGGTCTCCAGATACGGCGGGGCGTATTTAAGCATCCCCTCTGCTGGGTCTACGGCTACAAACTTCAATCTGTCGTTACATCTGTAAGCGAACTCGCTCATCACTCCCGTACCTGCACCTATGTCCAAAACGCTCTCTTTATCACTGAAGTCCTGCAAAAACAGACACAGATCTTCTAAAATTGGTTTGGAATATATAATGGAGCCAAAATGTTTGAAGACAAATCCAAGATTGTTGAAGGGCATCATGCTCTGTTTTCTTTCTCAAAAAAGTAACAATACTCCAAATTGCCCTCTTTGCCAGTGAGTTTTGAAGGCGATTTCAGAACCAACTTCCACCCTTTGAGTCTGCAGGCATCCTCAAACTTTATCATCGCCTGCAAAATTACCTTCTCATCAGTAACGACACCGTTTCTGTCTCTCTTTGCCTCACGCCCAACTTCAAACTGCGGTTTGAAAAGCAGGATGATCTTATCTTTGGCTAGTCTATCGACGGCATCCAAGATGTAAAGCAGAGAGATAAAAGCGACATCACTTACCACTATGTCAAACTCTTTCTCACTCTCAAACTCTCTTATGTCGCAACCCTCGTATGAGTGGACTCTCTCATCGTTTTTTAGACTTGCGTGTAGTTGTTCACGTCCTACATCTACGGCAGTGACTTCTTTTGCGCCGCCCTCTAGCAATACCTGAGTGAAACCGCCTGTTGATGAGCCGATGTCAAGTGCTATCATCCCATTTACGTCAAGAGAGAGCTCCTCCAAAAAAGCGCTCAGTTTAAAAGCCGCGCGGGAGACATACTCTTTATGCTCTTTTACGCTCACTTTGTCGCTCTCTTTTAGTTTATGCGATGCCTTGATGATCTGCTCACCGTTTACGCTTACAAATCCCTCTTTTATGAGTGTCTGCGCTTTGTTTCTGCTCTCGCACAGAGAGTTTTCTACAAGGTAGTTATCAAGCCTGCTCAATTTTTTCTCTCATCTCTTGCTCGCTAAGAACAGCAACGCCCAGAGCCACTGCTTTGTCATATTTGCTTCCCGCATCTTCGCCGTAGATGACAAAGTCGGTCTTTTTGGATACCGAACTCACCACCTTTGCGCCCAGAGCTTCCAACATCTCTTTTATAACGTCTCTTGACTCGCTCATACTCCCAGTAAGCACTACACTCTTGCCTTTAAACGGGTTCTCTTTTGCCTCTTCTCTCTGCTTTGGTTCAAGAGGACGCAAAATCTCTTGGAGTTGCAAGATAGTCTCTCTGTTTACTCGAACAAACTCCAAAACGGACTCCGCCATCTCCTCACCAAAACCCTCTAACGCTACCAGTTCATCTTTTGAGGCATCAATAAAAGAGCTTCCAAAACGAGCACTTAGAGTCTTTGAAGCGACCTCTCCGATATGCTCGATACCCAAAGAGTTTACAAATCGCCAGTAGTCACACCCTTTGGCAGCTTCAAGTGAGGCAAGCAGATTTTGCGCTTTTTTCTCTTTGAAACCCTCTAGCGTTAGGAGCTTCTCCAAAGTCAAATCAAACAAATCGATTACGCTCTTCACCAAACCTGACTCAAAGAGAGCCTCTACTATTTTGTTGCCCAAGCCGTCAATATTTAGGCACGGTTTTGAGGCAAAATAGATGATGGAGTTTATAACTCTTGCCTCACATGTGAGATTTTGACACTTTAAAAGTACACCCTCATCCAAAAGTTCGCTGCCGCAAACGGGGCAATTTGTAGGTCTTTGAACCTCAACTTCGCTTCCGTCTCTCTCATGCGTTAAAACTTTTATGATCTTTGGTATAACATCGCCGCTTCTAAGGATGATGACCTTGTCGTTTATGCGGATATCTTTTCTATCTATCTCGTCAAAATTGTGCAGTGTTGCTCGCTCGACTATAACGCCATCAATATTTGTCGGCTCGACGATGGCAACAGGGGTAACCGCACCCGTGCGTCCTACTTGGAGGATTATCTCTTTTAAAGTAGTTATCTTCTCAACGGCAGGAAACTTGTAAGCAACCGAAAAACGCGGGTTTTTAACGGTATAGCCCATATCTATCTGAGCGGCTATTTCGTTTACTTTTATAACCATCCCATCAAGCATCATCGCGTAACTGTCGCGGTTTTTGTTCATCTCTTCATATACCGCTTCTATCTCGTCAAAATCTTTACATGTAGCACGAAGCGGCGGTTTTTTAAAGCCAAGAGAGTAGATGTACTCCATCTTTTCGCTCAGAAGTTTATGCTCCAGAGTGTTTTCTCCCACACCGTAAGGCAAAAAAACAAGATTTCTTGAAGCGGTAATAGCAGAATCAAGCTGTCTCAGACTTCCTGCCGCTGCATTTCTAGGGTTTGCAAAAACAGCTTCGCCCTTTGCGGCTCTCTCTTGGTTAATGCGCTCAAACTCATCTTTGTAAAGCACGACCTCACCGCGAATCTCTATGCGCTCTTTATGCTCTATGGTTAGCGGGATCGAGCGGATGGTCTTTACGTTTTGGGTTATAAGCTCACCCACGCTTCCGTCTCCGCGCGTAATGCCTTGAGAGAGCTTCCCATCTTCATAGATAAGATTTAGGCTTGCTCCGTCATACTTCGGCTCGCAGTAAAATGAGATATTGCTGTCTAGTTTGTATGTTTTGGTAAGCCACTTCTGCAGTCCGTCAGAGTCAAAAACATCCTCAAGACTCCACATTCGGCTAAGATGAGGGGCTTTTGAGAATCCCTCCGAGATGATATCTCCTACTCTTTGCGTGGGAGAGTTTGCCAGAATATCCTCACAGTGGCGCTCTTCATACTCCAAAACCTCATGGTAAAGCTTGTCATAAACCTCATCGGTAGTCATCGGGTCATCAAGTACGTAGTAGTGGTATGAGTAGAGGTTAAGAAGCTCTACTGCTTTTATATATTGCTCTTTGTTCATGGTCAAAATTTTATCGAAATCTTCTTAAAATAATTAACTTGATAATAATTATCAGTATTTATATTAGATTAAGGCAACTTCCACTACACTTTCGTATTGAGAATGAATATCATTACATAAAAGGAAAACAAAAATATGAAAAATCTATTTATAAAATCACTTTTAATAGCCCCTGTACTTATAAGTGCGGATGTAATACCTGCCATTAACTCAAAAGGCGGCGCCTTGGTTCTGCCTGAGGGAAAGCTAAAGATGACGATGACGCATATAAATTTTGATAGAAACAGTATGTTTGATGGAACAAGTGAGGTTCAAAACAGAGAGAATCTTGACGCGACGGCAAACATTACCATGGTCGCTTTAAGCTACGGTCTCTCAAATAAAACGACCATAAGCACTATCATTCCTTACAAAAATATCGAAGCTACGGCAAGGCTTGGCGTAAATGAAGTCGCCATAGATAACAAAGGCTTGGGTGACATAGTTTTAGCAGCAAGACATGTTTTAGTTCCCATGAGCGATGCAGGGTATCAGCTCTCTTTTGATGCAGCCGTAAAACTCCCGACAGGTGCTACAAACGGCTCATTTAAAACAGCACCTGCAATTGCAAATGACGTAAACACTCCTATGCCTACACAGATGGGAACGGGAGAGTTTGAGTATATGCTCGGGCTTGGAACTACAAAGATGCTAGATGAGAGCTGGGAAATGGATGCGCACGCTATGTACACGCACAGACCAAAAGCGCACAACGACTACGATTTCGGCGATGAGATCGCTCTGAACCTCTCAACAACAAAAGCTGTTACAAGCAAACTAAATATCGGTGTTGAGTATAATGTTAAGTACAATACAAAGACGGACATGGGAGAGGACACAAATGCACCGCTTCGCTCTATGCTTCCGTTTAAAGCTTTTAGCGGAACGGCAGCTTATGTGACACCTCAAGTAGAGTTTTTACCCTTTGGCAAACCAAAAGTTCATATAGGAGTAGGTCTCTCATTTTTGGCACATTATGACCTGAAAGAGTATCAGCCCCTTGAAAAAGAGAGATTTATAGTTAGACTTGGTTATATGTTTTGACTTGATTATGGTCAATGATAATTAATATTATAGTTAGTAATATACACAATAATTTTACGAGGATTTTTATTATGAAAAGTTTTATCTCTACAGTTTTTACACTGCTGCTACTTGGCTCGAACTCACTTATTGCGGGCGAGAAACTGGACAAGATCGTGGTCTCTGGCCCCTTTGCTTCCGTTTCACACCCGATCTTGCATATAATAGAGACAAACGCGCTAAGCGATGTTGCAGACAAGGTAGAGTTCAAACTTTGGAAAAATCCAGACGAACTTCGTGCAATGACTATCAAAGGGGATGTGGACTTTGTAGCCATCCCTACAAACACGGCGGCAATACTCAACAACAAAGGCGTTGATATAAGACTGCTAAATGTTTCCGTTTGGGGGATTTTAGGGATGATAAGCCGCGATAATTCGCTAAAAACCCTTAAAGATTTCAAAGGCAAAAAGATAGCCGTTCCTTTTCGCGCCGATATGCCCGACATAGTATTTAAACAGCTTCTAAAAAAAGAGGGATTAGACCCTAAAGAGGATTTTGAGCTTCTCTATGTAGCTTCTCCAGTTGATGCTATGCAGATGCTTATCATGAGAAGAATAGACCACGCGCTCTTAGCTGAGCCTGCCATCTCAATGGCTCTACGTAAGACAAAATCATTTCCCGTCAGTCTGGTCGCGCCTGACTTGTACAGAAGCGTCGATCTGCAAGATGAGTGGGGTAAAGTATTTGACACAAATGGTGATGTTCCTGAAGCGGGCATTGCCGTTATGGGGCATGTTAAAGATGAGCATGTTATCAAGAGATTTAAAGAAGAGTATGCAAAATCACTTGAGTGGTACAGAGCAAACCCCAAAGAGGCGGGTAAACTGGTTGCAAAAAATATTGATATGTTAAGTGAAGAGGGAATAAGCGACTCTATCTCGCATATTAGGTTTAAAAACGTAAGTGCCGCAGAAGCAAAGAGAGAGTTAGAGTTTTTCTTTAATGTCTTAAAAGAAGAAGAGCCTAAAAGTATCGGCGGCAAACTGCCCCAGAACAGTTTTTACTACGGACTTTAATATATGAAGTTTGCCCTAAAAATCTTAAAAGACTTCCCCGCCTTTCTTTGGAGCGGATGGGGAGCGCTCGCTTCCATACTACTATTTATTGCACTTTGGGATGTGGGCAATCAGGTTTATGGCGATCTGGTTCTGCCCTCACCGCTTGAGACCTTTAAAACTCTGGGCTTGATGCTTCAAGATGAGGCTGTTATAACAGAGATAAAGACAACGCTTTACCGTGCTTCGATCGGCTTTGGCATCTCACTTCTTTTAGGAACCGCTCTTGGGCTGTTAGCTGGTTTTTTTGCAACGGCTTCGATGATGAGCCGCCCGATAGTAACCATACTTGTGGGTATGCCTCCCATTGCCTGGATAGTTTTGGCGATGATCTGGTTTGGCATGGGGGATGAGACCGTAATATTTACGGTTATCGTCGCCTCTTTTCCTATTATCTTTGTCGGAGCGCTTCAGGGAACACGCACGCTTGATGGCGACTTAAAGGAGATGGCTGAGAGCTTTCATTTTCCGTGGCATATGAGATTTTTTGACGTCTATTTTCCGCATATCTTCTCATACGTTTTTCCGGCATGGGTAAGCGGTCTAGGAATGGCATGGAAGATAGTAATCATGGCAGAGCTTTTAGCTACGAGTGATGGCATCGGAGCATCTTTGGCAGTGGCGAGAAGCCAGCTTGATACTCCTACGGCTCTCTCCATCGTCGTAATTATGATAGCTTCGCTGATGTTTATAGAGTACATAATATTAGAACCGATAAAAAGAGAGGTTGAACTGTGGAGAGATTAGAGGTAAAAAAACTAAACCACCATTTTGGTTTTAGTGAGATTTTAAAAGATATAAGCTTCACGCTTAACAAAGGCGAAGTCCTCTCGATAGTCGGTCCTAGCGGCGGCGGTAAAACAACGCTTCTGCATCTATGCGCCGATCTTCTTGATGTTCAGGAGGGAAGTGTTACAAACACCTTCTCAAGCAGTGCGTTCGCTTTTCAGGAAGCGAGGCTTCTGCCGTGGAAAAACGTCATAGAGAATATCGCTCTGGCACTAACCGCTAAAGGAGAGAAAAAAGAGAGTGCCATAAAAAAATCGCAAGAGATAGCGCTTCGCTTCGGTCTTGTTGAGGATGATTTTGAGAAGTTTCCAAAGGATTTAAGCGGCGGAATGAAGCAGAGAGTTAGCTTTGCAAGAGCGCTTGTCGTCAAACCATCTCTGCTCTTTTTGGACGAACCCTTTTCTGCACTTGATATCGGGCTTAAAAAAGAGCTTCAAAGCGTGCTAATTGAGATGATAAGCAAAAAAGAGATAAGTATACTTTTTATAACGCATGATCTGATGGAGGCGATTCGCTTAAGCGATGAGATGCTACTTCTTAAAGCCGATCCGGGGCATATAGTAAAAAAATTCAAGTTTGACCTTATCCAAAACCAGAGAGATGACAAATATGTTTATGGCAAGAGTGCGGAAATACTTCAAGATGAAGAGATTATAAGCACATTTGAACTGGAACTAAAATAATGAGCCAAGAAGAAAAACCGCAGATACTTCACGCGACAAACCACTATCTCTACTATCCTGACGAAAAAGATGTACCTGCATACTTGGCGTATGGATTTAGACCCGTATTTCTACTTCTTGCTCCATATATGATAATCTCCATGCTTCTTTGGGGGCTTGTCTGGAGTGGAGCCATAAACATACCCTTTATGGACAATGTTTTAGTATGGCACGTTTACGAGATGCTCTTTGGAATACTTACCATCGGAGCACTGGCGTTTTTAAGCACAGGACTTCCCGAACTTTTTCCGGGGCTTATTCCCCTTATCGGCAAGAGATTAAAGTATGTGGTTCTATTATGGGTGGCGGGTCGCATAAGCTTCTGGCTTATCGATGTTACGGGAGTCTATTTGACTGCTCTCTTAAACCTCTTAATGCTTGGCTGGCTTATCTGGTTTGGAAGAAGAGCGGTTCTGGACAAGCTCCAAAGACACGCCTCTCTTGGCTATACGCTATTGGCACTTTTAATCATTGAGGCTTGGTTCTTTGCATCTATGGCAGGTCACGCTTCCACTCCGCCGATAGATATACTCAAAATAGCTCTCGGGGGACATGTTGTGCTGATACTTCTGGCACTTAGACGTGTCAATATGGAGGCAGTAAATGAGCTGATGGAGGATAAGGGAATAGATGACGTATATGTTTCACGTCCTCCGCTAACAAACCTCGCCGCCTTTAGTGTCATCCTTTTTAGCGTTGTAGAGTTTTTATACCCTGCCAACTCCGCTTTAGGATGGATCGGGCTCGCCGTGGGAGCTGCTATTTTAGCGGTAACGAACGACTATATTTTAAAAGACAAGTTTATTCTAAATCAGCCTTATGTAATATATTTAAGTTTGATTTTTATTATGCTTGGAGTGGGTTATGCGCTTATGGGATGGGCTATTTTAGCCCAAGATACGCATAATATAAGCCACTTTAGACACTTTATAACAAGTGGCGGGATTGGTCTCTCTTATGTTATGGTCATGATGATCATCAGCTGGATACATACGGGACGTCACCTAACGTCAAATATATATACGCACTCTATGGTCGCGGCAGTAGTTGTGGCAACTCTTATGAGAGGCTCTATACCGTTTTTTGAGAACTATTCGGATGAGCTCTATCTTTACTCATCGCTTATATGGACGCTTCCGTTTATAATCTATATAAAGCTCTTTTTTAGATTTTTAACAGCTCCTCGGGCTGATGGGGTAAAGGGCTGATTATAGAGCATAGATCTACAGGACGCCCAAAGTAGTACCCCTGAAACTCGTCTACGCCGTACTCTTTTAGAAGTTCAAATATCTTCTCGTTCTCGACAAACTCCGCAACGGTAGTTATATTTAACTCCTGTGCGAAGCGGATTATACTCTTTACCAAGATTTGAGAGTCGCTGTCTGTCAATATATTTTGTATCAAAGAGCCGTCGATCTTTAGATAATCTGGCTTTATCTCCAGAATATGCGCATAGTTTGCATAACCGCTTCCAAAATCGTCTATGGCAATCTGTACACCCATCTCACGCAGCTTTTCAACAACTTTTCTGAGCATCTTGAAGTTCTCTACACCCTCTTGTTCAGTTATCTCTACAACTACTCTGCGCGGAGAGTCAAACTCTTTGATCTGCTCCATCAATGTATCCATCATCGAGGTATTGAAAAAGTCGTTTGGCAGAAAGTTTATTGAGATCTTCTCGCTTCGCTTGGCAAAAAACGAAAGACTCTGCACCAGCATCTCTTTTGCTATCTGTATGTAAAGACCGCTGTTCATCGAAATATCCAAAAACTCACACGGTGGCAATATCTTTTTCTCACCGCCGTCAAACTCCACTATTCTAGCCAAAGCTTCATACTTTATAACTACTCCGTCTCTGTCTGTTATAGGCTGAAAAAACGGGATAACATTTTTATGCTCCAGTGCATATTTTACACACCGCTTCACTCTCATAACATTTTGTGAATACTCTTTTGTATCGACCTTCTGTGAGTACATCAGATAAGGCAATGACTGCTTTTTAGCCTTTTTAATAGCCATCTGAGCATCTTCAAGCGGATGTTTGTCATTAAACGCCATACCGGAATATATCTCAATGCTAATAGCCTCATCAACTCCTACCACAAATATTTTAAGAGAGCTAAGTTTATTATGAAGCTCTTCAATAATTTTACAATACTCATCACCCTCAAAGTTATCCTCTTTTTTTAAAAGTACAAACTCATCCGAAGAGATCCTATATGCATCAAAGTTATATTTTTTGGCAAACTCATCAAATGCTTCTGCAACTCTGATAAGTATCTCGTTACCTACATCAACGCCGTATATTTCGTTAATAAGGCTGAACTCTTTTATGTTGCTGAGGATAAGCACCTTATTTTCTAAAGATAGCAGATTGTCATTGAGCGCATGCCTGTTTAAAAGAGTTGTCAGATGGTCGGTATAGACCTGCTTGGAGAAGTACTCAAGCATCTTGCTAAAGCCAATATGATGGATGGCTCCCAAAATAAGCATAATAACAACGATCATAAAAAATAGATGTTGCATAAACTCTCTATCTTTTTTTGCGACTCCAGACATATCAAATCCAATGACCAGATGGCCGAGTGTTTTAGACAGGTGGTTATTTAGAGGAATGCTCATATCTATTTTGTAGAGCTCTGCATCCTCGTTATGCTCATGTTCTAGGTGTTTTTTTAGATTTTCACTACCCTTTATAAGTATGTAGTTCTCACCTATCGCTATGCCGTCTTTGTTTATGAGAACATTCATCAAAGAGCTGTTTACTGCAACACCGATATCGGCTTCAAAAATGGAGTTTAGATTTTTTAAGAAATTCTCTGGAGATATTCCAAGCTCTACATTTCCGACATAAACATCATTGTAGAAGATAGGCTTTGTTATACGGTATGTCATCTCAAGATTGCCTACTTCAAAACCGCTGAATGAGCGCTGCATAGTGTTCGTATCTGTCATAAGAGTTCTATTCTTATTTAACTTATCACCAAAATACTGAGGTTTGTGCGCTCTAAATAGAGTTATGCCCTCATTTGTGCGAAATGTAAGTATATTAACGGAGTTTTGAATAAGTTTTAGCTCGTTATAAAGTGGCAAGACTATCGAAGCTATGCTTTCATGATCTTTGCTTGAAACTGCTTTTGCCAGACCTTTTGAAGCTATAAGTTTATCAAGTCTTAGTTCAAGCTCTATCTTGTCATGCTCAAGATTGACCTCAAATAGGTTTTTAGCAGACGCCGCAACCCGTTGAAACTGCTTCTCAATTGAACTGCTTATCTGATAGTTTAAAAAAAGATAAACGACGGCCCATGCCACTCCAAGTACAATTGAAGTTAATATCAGTGTATTGCGTCTTGTCTGATTAGGGACACTCATGCCGTTCTCA
Source organism: Sulfurimonas crateris (assembly GCF_005217605.1). Classification (NCBI taxonomy): domain Bacteria; kingdom Pseudomonadati; phylum Campylobacterota; class Epsilonproteobacteria; order Campylobacterales; family Sulfurimonadaceae; genus Sulfurimonas; species Sulfurimonas crateris. The sequence continues at coordinate 171,138 of NZ_SZPX01000004.1, forward strand.
CTCTATATAATTTAGTCATAATTGTACCCTTTTCATTCTAAAGTTTTAATTTATTTTTACTTATATATCACTAACACTTTTATATAATACTTTTAGCACCAAAAACAAAAGGATAAACAATGAAAAAGATACTATTGACAGTCGCACTTTTCACTACACTATCTATTGCAGAGGAGAGTTTTCAAGCTCATGAGCAGAAGATGCAGCAGATGCAAAAAGAGAGCGGTTCTGGCGAGATGAACCAAGATAGAAACAGAAACAAAGAGAAGCAGGAGAAGAAAAGTCAGTACAAATATGAAAATCAGTACAAGAACGGCGCACAAGACGGCTCTAATATGAACAGCGGCTCAATGGGTAGCAGAGGCGGCGGTAGAAGATAACTCTTCTAGCACCTACACCTTGGTGTAGAGCCAGCTCCTCTTTTGATAAATATAGACATATATCAACCCTTTTATAAGCGTCTCAATATTCATTATCACAAAAATAGCAATGATCCCGTAACCCATTTTATAGGCTATATATGAGGGTATCACTCTAAATATCCAAAGCGAAAGCACATTGACCTTTAGCGTAGTTTTTGTAGCTCCTGCTCCACGCAGTGCCCCCGAATAGACGAACATTATCGCAAGCGGTATCTGGGCAACTCCTACAAGTATAAGGTAGTATGAAGCCACTGCTATCGTAGCTGCATCTTTTGTAAAAAAGCTAACCAGAAACTCGGGAAAGAGAATAAGAAAAACACCCACACTTCCCATAAATATATAGGCTATTCGTCCGCTTATTACACCCATATTGTAGGCTCTACCTATATTTTTTGCTCCCAGACTCTGCCCCACAAGTGCCATTGCTGCTATAGAAAAACCAAAACCGGGCATAAACGCAATTCCCTCTATACGAAGAGCGACCTGATACCCTGCTAGCTCTTCTGTTCCGTAAGCGGCGATTATGGCTACAAAAACAAGAAAGGACATGCTTGAGATTCCGCGGTCAAGCGCCGCGCTCCATCCCACATGCCAAACCCTGATAAGATCTTTTACTCTTATGATAGGGATGATATTGAGCTTTGAGTGCGGTTTTTTTATAAGGATGTAATATGCAACGACGTTAAAACAGTAAGATATTACGGTCGCATACGCCGCCCCCTCTATCCCCATCGCCTCAAAGCCGTAATGACCGAAGATAAGGACATAGTTTAAAAATGCGTTTATTGCAGTGGATACAAGCTTAATATATAGAGAGTTTTTAGTATCTCCCGCCGCCGAGAGCGCGTTATACAGAAGTGTGTCGATAAATATAACGACTATTCCAAGAGAGATTATCTTAAAGTATAGTGCGCCCTGCTCTACAACATCCTCTTGCGCACCCATAAGTGCGTAGATATACTCACTCCCTGTATAGCCGGCGATCGTGACAAAAACAGAGAGCACTACCGCAAAAATCCCAAGCGAGTAGAGCAGTGCCGAAGCCCTTCTTTTTCTCCCCTCTCCTATAAAACGGGATATTAGTGCATTTCCGCCAACGACATAAAGTGTCATAAGAACGTTTATGATCATCATAAACTGCATGCTCATACCAACAGCGGCAAGTGCGGAGACGCTTACCATACCGATCATAAGCATATCTACAAGGATCTGAAGAATATCTACAAGATGTTTTAGTGCCGCAGGAATTGCGATAGAAAATACCTTGTGCGTATCACGCGAAATCAGTTTTGAAAAAATTGTGACACCTCTTGCATGGCCGACATCAGCTCATCTTTTGTCTTAAACTCTAAAATTGTTCTATTTTTTTTCTCTTCATGTACAGGAGTGAAATCAAAAACCAAAATGTAAGATTTAAGCTTTACTTTTTCACCGTAAAGCTCTGCCCACTCCAGACTCATCTCTGCGACCTCACCGTTCAAGTCCACAACTACTGCGGGGTATAGCCGTGTTATTTTACTTAAATCGAGATCTCCGACACTTGATCTATAAATCATATTTTTCATAAACTAAACTTTTTACAATATATTTTTGATATAGTAACCTATGAAGTTTGATAGTTCGCTTTTTAATATAGCTCTAAATAGATACTTCACACAGATTTCACATATCTGATTTATAATAGTTATTATAATTTAAAATAAAAAAGAGTCTCTGTTATGAAAAATTTTCTGTTTCTATCTTTTTACCTTTTTTTCTCTCTTGCTCACGCCAGAGAGCTCACACTTGATGAGTGCATTGATAAGGCTCTGAAAAACCATCCCGATATCAAAAGACTCTCTTTGAGTGTTTCAAAAAGCAAAAGTTATGTAGATATCGCAAAGGCGGACTATCTGCCGCAGATAAACCTAAGTGCGGAGTATAACCCCATCAACACGTTTGTAATGCCGCAAAACTCTCAGTTTAATACCATCGAAGATGACAGCTACAAAGTAAGCGCACAGTTAAATCAAAAAATATATGATTTTGATAAAACAACCTCAACCATAAAAGCGTATAAAAAAGAGCAAAACAGAGCCGATTTTACCTTAGAGGATGCAAAAGCTCTTCTTATTTATAAGGTAAAAAATTACTACAACTTAGCACTTCTTCAAACAAAAGCGCTTAAAGCAAGGCAAAAAGATCTCCAGACAAAAGAGGAGCTTTATAAACAATCCCTTGCTCTTGTTAAAGAGGGATTAAAAACGGAGGCGGACGCTTCAAGCATACTAAGCGCGCTCTATATTGCCCAAGATGCCCTCGCCGTAACACAAGCAGACCTAAACAAAGCGCTCTCTTCACTCTCTCTTTACATAGGAGAGAAGATAGATAAAAATAGCACTTTAAAAGAGAGCACCCCGCCAAAAGAGCAAAATAAAAATCTGCTTATTAAAGATATTTTGGCAAAGAACTTTTTGCTTAAAGGCTCAAAAGAGGAGATACAAAGAGATGCCCTGCTCTATGAAGCTGCAAAGGCTGCAAACTACGGTTCTATCGATGCCGTTGCATCTTATACGCATCAAGACACTCTTAACGAATACGACACTTCGCTTGTCGGTGTCACACTCAGCATCCCAATTTACAGCGGCGGCAGAATAAGCGCAGAGTCACAGCAGGCTAAAATATCAAAAGAGATGGCAAAAGAGTCTTACAATGCGCAAAAACTTCTTCTAGAGGAGGAAGTATCCACTCTACTTATCGATCTAGAGAGATACAGACACACCATTAAAGCAAAAGAATCACTTATAGAGTCGGCAATGGCTACTAAAAAGATAGTCGAGGCAAGATACAAAGAGGGGTTGTCCACCTACATAGAAGTTCTTGATGCCGCTTCTGTACATCTCTACGCCGAGCTTGGACTTCTTGAAGCCAAATTTTCTATAAACAACACAATAAACAGACTTGAGTATCTAAAAGGAGAAGTTAGATGAACAAATTGATAAAATATGCTCTTATCGTCATTTTAATAACCATTGGAGCGGCTATTTTTTACAATAAAGTGTATGTTGTAAAATCAACCTTTGCCACTACAAAACCGACTATCGGTGACCTTCATGTAACCATTCGCGGCATCGGAAATGTAGATGCTAAAAATATATATACCATCACGGCACAAAGCGGCGGGAAGATAGAAAATATCTACTTTGACGAGGGGATGTGGGTAAAAAAAGGAGATCTACTTCTAAGCATTGACCCTGTTGAGCTTCCTATGCTTCTTGATGAAGCAAAACTCTCTGAGCAAAAAGCAAAACATGAAATAGATTCCGCTAAAAGCACATTGAAAAGTCTTGAAGCGCAAAAAGTGCTTCTACAAACAACATATGAGCGTTACAAAAAACTTATGGAACAGAAATTTGCTACGCAAGCGGAGTACGACAAAGCAAAGAGCGACCTTCAAAATATCAATGCGCAAATTGATGCCTCTAAGGCACAGATAGCTTCTGCAACATCCGAGAAGCTGCGCCTAAAAAAGAGCATAGAGGCAATTGAAGAGAAGATAACGCGGCTTAAGATCTACTCGCCTACGGACGGCTATATTGTAACCAAAGAAGCGGAAGCGGCGCAATATGTTCTGCCATCAACTCCTATATTTAAAATAGTCGATCCAAAAACACTCTGGGTAAAAACAAACATAGACGAGAGAGTTGCCGGCAAAATAAAACTGGGGCACAAAGCCTCTATAAAACTTCGCTCAAAGCCAGATAGTGAGCTTAGGGGAACCGTAGAGAGGATCGTTGCCGTTAGCAACCTTGTTACACTTGAGAGAGAGATCGCAATAGGTTTTGATGCGCCTGTAAACTCTTTTTATATCAACGAACAGGCTGAAGTAGAGATTGAAGTGGCAAAATATGAAAACGCTATAAAAATTCCACTTAGTCTTGTTGTTACAAAGAGTGGAAAAAAAGGGGTTTGGGTAGCAAAAGGCGAGAATGCCTATTTTCAGGAGATTTCTATCTTGGCACAAAATAATGAAGAGGCTGCCGTCTCTTCGGGCATAAACCAACAGAGCGAACTGCTCCTCTACAACGGCGGCAATAGACCCCTAAGCGATGGGATGAAGATATATAGATGATAAATTTAGCCGCTAGAGATATAAAACACACTCTTGGCAAGTTCATAGTGACAGCCATGGGAGTGGGAATGCTGCTTGGGATCGTTCTTATCATGATCGGGGTCTACCGTGGCATGATGGTTGAAGCCGAGATATTGCTTGATGACATAAGTGCGGATCTGTGGATAGTTCAGGAAAATACCATGGGACCCTTTGCAGAGTCTTCAAGAGTACATGAAGACCTAAAAAACATTATCTATGTCATGCAGGGGGTTGATAAAAGTGAAGCTATGACCTTTCAAAATATCCAGCTTCCTCACATCGAAAAACCCGTTCGAGTCGTAGCCGTCGGGTATGACATCTATGGAGCGATAAATCCTATAAATCCAAAAAGATTGATAAAAGGGCGTGAGTTAAAGAGCGACCATTATGAGATAGTAGTGACCGACAAGACTGGCTTTAAACTTAGCGAGAAAATAGAGCTTGGGCGCAACTTTTATACCGTTGTGGGCATTACGCACAACACCGTCTCAAACGGCGGCGATCCTCTTGTATATATTAGCCTCAAAGATGCGCAGGAGCTGCAGTTTTTATACTCAAACAAAGAGATTCAAAACAATATCGCCAGAGGAGTTCAAAGCTCAGACTCTTTTTTGGTAAATACGATTGTTGCAACGGTGAAGAGCGGGTATAACATAGATGAAGTAGCCAAGGATATACAAAAATGGCAGCACAAAAGCGTCTATACAGCTGCGCAGCAAAAAGAGATACTCACTAAAAACCTTATTGAGAAATCCTCAAAACAGATAGGGCTCTTTACCGTGATCCTCGTGGTAGTCTCGACTATAATCATAGCACTTATCATCTACACCATGACGCTGGAGAAGATGAAAGAGATAGCCATCATGAAGCTTATGGGGCTTCCCAACTCCCTCATCATCTCCATGATCGTAAAAGAGACTATTTTGCTTGGAGTATTTGCATTTATCTTTGGAAATATTTTCTCTCATCTTGTTTATGATAAGTTTCCCAAACTTGTAGTGCTTCAGATCCCTGATGCCTGGATACTCTTTGGAGTAGTCATTATAGCTTCTATATTAGCCTCTTTTGTGGGTGTCAAAAAAGTTATAAGCGCCGATCCTGCAGCGGCGATCGGAGGATGATATGAGCGAGCAGAGCGCCATAAAAGTTAAAAACTTAGTCAAAAATTTCGGCAAAGATGAAAACCTTGTCAAAGTTATAGAAAACGCATCATTTGAGATACAAAAAGGTGAAGTTGTCGCTCTCATTGCTCCAAGCGGTGCGGGAAAAACTACACTTCTAATGATGATTGGATGCGTGTTAGAACCCACAAGCGGGGAGATATGGCTTGGCGAAGAGATGGTATATAAAGACAAATGGATGGCAAAAGATACCCGCCGCATCCGAAGAGAGAAGATCGGTTTTATCTTTCAAGCTCACTATCTCATACCTTTTTTAAATGTTTTAGAAAACATTACGCTTCTTCCGCAAGCCAACAAAGTAAGCGAAGCGGATGCGAAAAAAAAGGCGATGGAGCTTTTGGAGTATCTTGAGATCGCCGATAAGGCATACAACATGTCATCTCAGCTCTCAGGCGGACAAAATCAAAGGGTCGCCATAGCACGTGCGTTAGCCAACAACCCGCAGATTATTCTGGCAGATGAGCCTACAGCGGCACTTGATGGCGAGAGGTCTGTGAGCGTTATAAAGATGCTCAAAAAAATTGCAAGAGAACAAAATGTGGCAATTATTACAGTTACACATGATGAAAGGATTCTTCCATATTGTGACAGAATCATGAAGATACAAGACAGAGGTATAGTTTTTCACGAAATAGAAGAAGATGATATTTTATAAATCCTCTTCACACCTTTTTCACAAACTAGTGTTACCATAAACAAAACTAAAAAAAAGGATTACAAAAGCATGAGAAAAATAGCAATGTTATCAATTATGTTAGTTGGTATGTCTTTTGCTACCGATTACTCTCTTATGAGCACGGAAGAGTTGCAAAGTATGCGAGGATCGGTTCCTGCTGAGGAGCGTGATGCTCTCAAGGCTGAGATGCAAAGCCGTGTTAAAAACATGAGTCAAGAGGAGAGAGACACCTTTAAAGAGAACAACTCAAAAGGCGGCTCTAAACAGGGTCCACAAGATGGTACAGGCAATATGTACAAGGGTTCAAACGGCGGTGGAGGCGGTGGCGGAAGAAGAAGATAACTTCTTTGAACGCTCCTCTTTTTTAAGCAGAAAATATAAAGGAATTTATTATGGATGTAACTTCAACAAACCAGATGCAGCAGATGCAGATGAGAAAAATGGACGGCTCGGGCGGTGGTAATGGGCAAGGCGGTATGAAAGACATTATGCAAAGTCTCTCTACTGATGATAAAAACAGCTTAATAGAGCAACTTAGTTCTATGGACAAGGAGCAGAGAATGCAAACCGTTTCAGAGATGAAAGAGATAGACGCATCTGCTATGAGTACAGAAGATTATACAAAAGCACTCTTTGCTATTTTGGACAAAAAGAATGCAAATGAAGCGGAAACTGAAGGCTTTTCAATATATGCTTAATTTAGATATAATTTTTTATGAAAATTTTATATCTTGAAGATGATCTCAATCTATCGCAAACCGTTGAAGAGTTTCTCAAAGATGAGGGATTTGACGTGGTTTGCGTCTATGATGGAGATGAAGCGCTAGAGAGTGTCTATGCCCAAAACTTCGACCTCTTCTTGCTAGATGTCAATGTTCCGCAAATTGACGGATTTCAACTCTTAAAAGAGCTAAGAGGCGCAGATATTTCAACTCCCGCGATCTTTATAACATCACTCAAGGGCATAAACGATCTATCTTTGGGCTATGAGAGCGGTGCGGATGACTACATCAAAAAACCCTTTGCGCTAAAAGAGCTTCTTCTCAGGATAAACGCTCTGCTTAAGCGGGAGTACAAAACACATGAACAACTCATCAAAATAAACGATACCATTGATTTCAACCTCTACTCAAACGAGCTTATAAAAGAGGGAGAAAAGATAGCTCTTAATCACAAAGAGTTTTTGTTGCTAAAACTGCTTTTGAAGCATAAAAATGAGTGCGTTAGCTTTGAGAACATCTACCAAAATGTCTGGCAGTTTAACGAGAGCCACAGCTATATGAGTCTTAGAACCTATGTTAAAAATCTGCGCAAACATATAGGCAAAGAGCATATTTTGAGCATCAAAAATTTCGGGTATAAACTTGTATAGCGGAGAGAGAAGAAGCATTATCTATGTTTTGGGTCTTTATCTAAGTTCGACGCTGCTCTTGATCGTTACTCTTTTTACAAGTTACTATTTTTACGAACAAGACCAGCTAATGCATAACGAAAAAGAGATTTTAAAGGGTTACGCCGCCAACGTAGAAGAGAAGCTCTCTTGGTTGCATGAAGAAAACGGCGAAAAACTGCAATATCCAAGATTTGAGAGTTTTAAAAGCGCCATTTATGACATAGATAAAAATCTTATCTTTAGCACTCTTGATGAAGATATAAAAAACTTAGGCGATAATTTTTTTACAAAAAATTCAAAATCCTACCTCATCTCGCCTCTCTCCCCTTACTACATGGGTGCCGCATATATTGTCGTGCAAAAAGGGACGAAAGATATAAATATACTTAGCGATCTGATCTATATTGCGATTGTCGTTGTTTTAATTACAATTATTACCTCCTTTTTTCTAGTAAATCTTGTTTTAAAACCCATAAGAGAGAATATAAAACTTCTAGATAACTTCATAAAAGATACCACTCATGAGCTAAACACTCCAATCACTGCGATACTGACAAATATAGAGACAATTGACTACTCAAACTGCGACGAAAAAACATCAAGAAAACTTGAACGCATAAAGATCGCTTCTATGAGCATCTCCAACCTATATGAGGATTTGGTCCATCTGCTTTTAAATCACAAAGCATCGCTTCAAAATGCAGATCTGAATCTCTCCCAAATAGTTCTTCAAAGAGTAGAATACTTTGCAAATATGGCAAATATGAAAAGGATAGAGTTCATCTTGGATATAAAAGATAATGTCCATTTCACGGCTGATAAACAAAAGATGGAGCGTCTAATAGATAACATCCTCTCAAATGCGATTAAATATACAAATAAGTCAACCAAAATAAGAATCACTCTGGATGAGACACACTTAAGCATAGAAGATGAGGGTAAAGGGATGAGCAAAGAGGAGCTGGAGAAAATCTTTACAAGATACCTGAGGTTCGATAAATCCCAAGGGGGATTTGGAATCGGTTACAGCATCATAAAATCCATAACAGAGGAGTACTGTATGAAGATAGATATTGAATCAAAACCAAAAATAGGGACAAAGGTGACTCTTAGATGGTAAAAAAGATTACTATATCTATTCTCTTCTGTGCTTTTTTAAACGCTTCAGAGTTTGATAAAAACTGTCTAAACTGTCATGGCGGTGATTTTAAATTTCACATTATTATGAAAAAATATACCCTCAAATACAGCAGCGAAAAGAGAATAAGAGAGGCTATGTTTGAGTATCTAAAAGATCCGGCTACCGAGAGATCTATCCTACCTGCCGAATACATAAATAGATTCGGCATAAAAGAGAAAAGCGACCTCGATGACAAGACGCTAAGAAAGATGATAGATATATACTATGAGAGATTCAATCTCCAGTCTAAGCTTTACTGAACACCTTTTTGATGATATTTACAACAGGCAATACAACTGCCCCTATGACCAGACCTATAAGCAGATCATTAACAAGAGCCGGTAGTGCCTCTATGTAGAAATTGTGAAAGAACTCTATCTTATGAGAGAGGATTCCGCCTCCTACCAAGATCATCGCAAAAGTTCCTACAAAGGTGAGAGTTTTTATAAGCTTTGGCATAGCGCCAATTAGAAAATTGCCGCTTTTTATCTGATTTTTACCTATAAGCCAAAAGCCTACATTATCCATTCTCACTATAAGAGCAACCAACCCGTAAACCCCAAAAGTAGCTATTAATGCAACAAAAATCGTTGAGGCGACCTGAATACCGAACGGCTTATCGGAGACTGCAGTAAGAGCGATTACGACTATCTCTATGGATAGTATAAAGTCTGTGAGTATTGCTGACTTTATCTTCTCTTTCTCTATCTCCAAGATGTTCTCTTTTGTCGAATTTAAAAGCTCCTCATTTTTAACTTCCTCTTTTTTATAAAAGAGGTACTCCTCTATCTTCTCGACTCCCTCATAAAGAAGAAAAAGCGCACCAAAAACAAGAATTATCGTAATCAATAAAGGGGCAAAGGCAGTTAGAAGAAAGGCTACCGGCAAGATGATAACCTTGTTCTTTAAAGAGCCTTTTGTAATCGCCCAGATGACTTTTAGCTCTCTTGACTAGTCAAACCCCGTAGCTTTTTGCGCATTGACCGCCAGATCATCCCCAAGAATAGCTGCCGTCTTTTGCGTAGCCACCTTGCTTGCAACCGCCACATCATCCGCAAGCATCGCAATGTCGTCTAAAAGTAAAAAAATCCCTGATGCCATCTCTCTATCCTACCTCTTTAATATTTTGAGTACTAAGAACCCATCTGAAGTAAACTGCGCCTACAATAAATCCAAAGCCTATAAGAAATGTTATAAACTCCAAAGAGAAGCCTTTTGTTGCCAAAAAACCTATCATAAAAGATGTGATTGTCGCAGATGTCAGAAACAGCATATCGTTATATGCGACGATTCGCCCGTAATATTTCTTCTCTATGTTCTTTTGTAGTAAAGTATAGGTATAAGACCACAGAGTCGTAGTAAAGAGCCCCACGATTACGCTTGCAAAGAGCGACATATAAAAATCCTCCATCAAATATGCCCAGAGCCAGATTGCAAATGCCTGAAAGATAAAAATATTTACCAACCTTTTATTGTTAACCCAGTTTCCAAGAATGACAGGCCCAATAACAAGACCTACCGCTCTTGAAGCGTGCAGAAGCCCAAGTGCCAAAGATGTTGCGATAATGGAGGCGTAGTATTTATCTACCATAAGTGCCACAAGCGCGTCAAATGCTGTTAATCCAACAAATGAGTGCATCAGCATCAGATGAATGGCGTGCGGGTTTCTCTTAAAGTATCTGAAACTATCTCGCATCATCTCTTTTAGACTCTCTTTGCTCTTTATAAACTCCACTTCAATCTCAACCCTGTAAAGCAGCGAAAAAGCAACGACAAACATCATGGCATCAAGAATAAAGGCTATCTTTACTCCAAGTAAAAAAACGACAAAACCGCTAATAGCCATGCCAAAAGTGTAAGAGAGCGACCAGATTATGGAGTGAAGCTCGTTTGCCTTTTGAAGCTTCTCTCCTCCCAAAAGTTTTGGCAAAAGCGACATCTCTGTTGTGAAGTAAAAACTAGCTGCCGCCATCTTAATAAAGACAAGAGTATAAAGAAGCCACAGATCAGAGAGTTCATTTACAAAAATTAAAAAAAACGTAGCAAAAATCTCAACTGCGATTAATATCAGCATAAGTTTTTTTGGTTTCATATTATCTATTATAGAGCCTGAAAACGGTGCTTGTATGATCCCTGAGAGAAAATGCAGCATTGCCGTAAATGCTACTACTTCAGGGGAGACTTTCATATGCAGTAGAAGCGTATAAATTGCCACATTGCTAAACCATGCCCCAAAATATGCGATTAGCTGTATAAAAGAGAGCCTTCTAAGAACAGTTTCTGATTTTAGTAGTTGGATATATTGATTCATAAATGGAAGATTATCATAATTCCAAAATAAAAAATGTTATTTTTTTATCAACTTTGCTAAAGTTATTTTTTTTTGTGTCGATTTGGCTTCTAATAATATTCTTTATATATAAAAAGGAGTAAGTCATGGATGGCATAGCAAATGTTGCAAAACAGCAGCAGTCTCAAATGGGTCAGCAAGAAAGTCAGGGCGTTGTAACATCTCAGACAAGGCAAGTTGAACAGCCTAAGCAGGTCGATATTGTTAAAGAGATGCAAAAAGACAATGTTGATAGTTCTAAAAAAATTGACTCTAAGGAGCAAATGCAGGATTTGGTTGATCAACTAAACAAAGCGCTCGCTCCTATGACTACAAATATAAAATTCGGTGTTGACCAACAAGATGTTTTTTACGTATCCGTTATTGAGTCTGAAACAAGTAAAATGATAAGAAGATTCCCTGCCGAAGAAGCAGTGGGCTTTCTTCCAAAAATGAAAGAAGTATCGGGGATTCTTTTTGACTCAAAAGGGTGACCTTAAACCCTTTTGACCCCTCTTCATCTTCTCATAACCTTCCAGTAATCAGTAGTTATCTAAACAGATAATTCCACTAACCATTCTTTAATACTTTTTGTTGTAAAATCGCGGTAATTATTTTGCTTGCAAGGGTTTTTAAATGAAAAAAGAAGTTAAAAAAGTTGTTCTAGCGTATTCCGGCGGACTTGATACCAGTGTTATTTTAAAGTGGCTGCAAGAAGAGTATAACGCAGAAGTAATTACTTTTACTGCCGATCTAGGTCAAGGCGAAGAGGTCGAACCTGCACGTCAAAAAGCACTTGACAATGGGATCAAACCTGAAAACATTTTTATACTTGACGTACGAGAAGAGTTTGTAAAAGATTATGTATTCCCTATGTTTAGAGCCAATACAATATATGAGGGCGAGTATCTTTTAGGAACTTCTATAGCAAGACCGCTAATAGCTAAAAAGCAGATAGAGATAGCAAATAAGATGGGTGCAGATGCAGTCTCTCACGGAGCAACAGGCAAAGGAAACGATCAAGTTAGATTTGAGCTTGGATACCTAAGTTTAAAACCTGATATTACTGTGATCGCACCTTGGAGAGAGTGGGATCTTAATTCCAGAGAAAAACTGCTCTCTTATGCCAGAAAACATGGAATAAAAATCGATGCCAAGCATCTAGATAAAGAGGGCAAACCTACTGTAAGCCCATACTCAATGGACGCAAACCTGCTTCATATATCGTATGAAGGGCTTCATCTTGAAAATCCTATGAATGAACCGGAAGAGTCTATGTGGTTATGGAGCAAGTCACCGGAAAATGCTCCTGATGAAAAAGAGTATATTACTATCGGCTACAAAAACGGTGATCCTATCTCTGTTAACGGAGAAGAGATGTCGCCTGCAACGCTTCTTAAAACGCTTAATGAGTATGGAAACAAGCACGGCATAGGAAGAGTTGATATAGTTGAAAACAGATTTGTCGGAATGAAGGCTCGTGGATGCTATGAAACTCCGGGCGGAACTATCATGCTAAAAGCTCACCGTGCTATCGAGTCTATCACGCTTGACCGTGAAGAAGCTCACCTAAAAGACGAGTTGATGCCTCGCTACGCAAAACTTATCTATAACGGTTTCTGGTTTACACCTGAGCGCGAAATGCTTCAAGCTGCAATTGACGCAACACAGAAGTATGTTCAGGGAACTGTGAAATTAAAACTTTACAAAGGCAACGTAGAAGTGGTAGGCAGAGAATCTGATATGTCTTTATATTCGGAAGCGCACTCAACATTTGAAGAAGATGAAGTCTATAATCAAAAAGATGCAGAGGGCTTCATTCGCCTAAATGCGCTTAGAAGAATTATTGCCGGTAAAGCAAGAAATAAATAACAATACCAAAGGAACATTATGAGTATTATCAAAATAGACATGAACTCTCCTGAGTTTCAAGCTGAAATGGAAAAAACCATCAAGTTCACCGATAAGGTAAATCAGCAGTTCGGTTGGGTCTACAATCCTCAGGCAGAAGTAAACGAAGGCGTACAGATGGGTCTTGCAAGAAACAAGATGATGTACGGCAAACGTTTCTGCCCATGCTTTATGGTCGAAGTCGTAGATGATAAGCCAAGAAGCGTAGAGGATAGAATCTGCCCTTGTAAACCTGCGATCGAAAAAGAGATCCCAGAAGATGGTCTCTGTCACTGCGGTATCTACTGTACACCGGAATATGCTGCAAAAAAAGCGGCAGAGATGGGCATGGAAGAGGCAGTTCATACACACTCTCGCGGTCTGACAAAAGCAGAAGCGCAAACTCTCTTAGAGCAGAGAGAGCTTGACGGGGATGAAGTAACTTCTCTTATAGAAGCAAGAGAGCTTGGAATGGTAGATTTTAAACTCGTGGATGTGCGTGAACACATGGAGTGGCAGATGGGTCACATTAAAGGTGCAGACAAACTTGTTCCTACAAGCAGTTTTTTTGCAGCTCTTGAAGATGCAAAACTTAACAAAGATGAAAACATTATTTTATACTGCCACGTCGGAAGCAGAAGTGCACACTGTGCAAGGATCTTAAACGATATGGGATATAAAAAAATAGGAAATCTGACTTATGGGATCGTCTCTTACGGCGGCGAAATAGAGAGATAGGAAGAGATATGAAAGTTCTACTAATAAAAGAGGTAAAAAGCTTAGGCAAAGCAGGCGAAGTAAAAGAGGTAAAAGATGGCTACGGTCAAAACTTTTTAATCAAAAAAGGGTTCGCAAAACATGCCACACCGGAGATATTGGCTCAACATGCAGAAGATGAGAGAATAGCTGCTGAGAATCTTGCAAAAGAGATCGCAGAGCTAAAAGATCTTGCAAAGAAACTTGACAAGCTGGAGATTATCATAACCAAGAAGCTTGGACAAAACGGTCATCTGTTCGGCTCTATTACAAAAGATGAAGTAGCGCATGCCCTTCAAGAACAGCACAATATTGAGATAGATAAAAAACATATTACCGATAAAGTTGCGATCAAAACAGTCGGTGAGCACGACCTAGACCTTAAGCTGGGTCACGCCATCCATGCAACGCTGCATGTGGATGTTCAAGGCGAATAATGTTTGATGCCACAACCATACTTGCGTACAAGGGCAAGAACAAAGCGGTAATCGGAGGTGACGGTCAAGTCACTTTCGGCAACAGCGTCCTAAAAGGAAATGCGACAAAGATCCGCACGCTTCACAACGGAAAGATCTTAGCAGGTTTTGCGGGTAGTACGGCTGATGCTTTTAACCTCTTTGATATGTTTGAAGATTTCTTAGAGGCAAAAAAAGGCGATATTTTAAAATCGGTCATAGAGTTTTCAAAAGCGTGGAGAAAAGATAAAGTTCTTCGTCGTCTTGAAGCGATGATGATAGTTCTAAACAATGAGCATATTTTCATACTTACAGGCAATGGAGATGTTGTTGAGCCTGAAGATGGCGAGATAGCTTCTATCGGTAGCGGCGGAAACTTCGCTATTTCAGCGGCAAGAGCTTTAAAAAAACATGCAGATATGGATGAAGAGGCACTTGTGCGTGAGAGTCTGAGCATAGCTGCCGATCTGTGTATATACACCAACCACAACATAAAAACTCTTATATTAGAGGGAGAAGCTAAGTGAACCTAACGCCAAAAGAGATAGTCGAATATCTGGACAAGTATGTCATCTCTCAACACAATGCAAAAAAAACCATTGCACTGGCACTTAGAACCAGATATAGAAGAATGCAGTTAACTCCTGAGCTTCAAAAAGACATTATGCCAAAAAATATCCTTATGATAGGCTCTACCGGAGTAGGTAAAACAGAGATCTCAAGACGCTTGGCAAGTATGATGAAAGTCCCTTTTATAAAGGTTGAAGCCAGCAAATATACAGAAGTCGGCTTTGTGGGGCGTGACGTTGAGTCTATGATAAGAGACCTTGTCGTAGCATCTATCTCAATCGTAAAAGCCGAGAAAGAGGAAGAGAATAGAGAGAAGATAGAGAACTATATTGTAAATAAAATAGTTGAAAAACTGGTTCCCCCTCTTCCATCAGGTGCTAGTGATAGCAAAAAAGATGACTATCACAGGCTGCTTGAAGCTACAGAAAAAAGAGTCCTCTCAGGGGAGATGGACGATAAAACCATAGAGATCGAGCTTGAGAAGATCCATATAGAGTTTAACGACACAAACCTGCCGCCTGAGATGGCTAAAGTTCAAGAGTCCTTCTCAAAAGTATTCTCACAGATGAACAGAGAAGACAATAAAAAAGAGGTGAGCGTAAAAGAGGCTAAATCAATACTTAGAAGCGAAGCAAGCGCAAAGCTTATCGATTCTGCAAGTATCAACGCAGAAGCGCTTAGACGTGCCCAAGACGGCGGGATCATATTTCTTGATGAGATTGACAAAATTGCTATCAGCGAAAAGTCTCAAGGAAGGAATGACCCGAGCAAAGAGGGAGTTCAAAGAGACCTTCTTCCGATAGTAGAGGGAAGCAGCGTAAGTACAAAGTACGGCGTTATAAATACGGACCATATCCTCTTTATTGCAGCTGGTGCATTTCATCTCTGTAAGCCAAGCGATCTTATACCGGAGCTTCAGGGAAGATTTCCTCTGAGAGTGGAACTTGAATCTCTAACTGAAGAGACGCTTTACCAGATACTGACACAGACAAAGAGTTCGCTTCTAAGACAGTATGAAGCACTTCTTGGCACAGAGGGAGTAAAACTTATTTTTGAGGATGAAGCCATAAGAGCGATAGCAAAACTGGCTCACCGTGCAAACGAAATGACCGAAGATATCGGCGCTAGAAGACTCCACACGGTTCTGGAAAAAGTTCTTGAAGATATAAGTTTTAATGCCGACGAGCACAGAGACAAAGAGTTTATGGTTACAGAAAAGTTAGTGCATGAAAAATTAGATGTCATAGTTGAAAATGATGACCTCTCCAGATATATCTTATAGGAAAAAATATGACTAAAGCAGGCTTCGTTTCATTAATCGGTCGTCCAAACGCAGGAAAAAGCACACTTATGAATTCCCTACTGGGCGAAAATATTGCAATGGTTAGTCAAAAAGCAAATGCGACCAGAAAAAGATCAAACGCTATTGTCATGCACGAAGATACACAGATCATCTTTGTCGATACTCCTGGGCTTCATGAGAGAGAGAAGATACTAAACCAGTTTATGCTTGATGAAGCTCTAAAAGCGATGGGAGACTGCGACCTTATCGTCTACCTAGCTCCGGTTACCGACAACATTGAAAACTATGAGAAATTTTTAAAACTAAACAACTCCAAAGTAAAACATATTATAGCTCTTAGCAAGATCGATCAAGTATCTCAAGAAAAACTGTTTAAAAAAATAAGCCAGTACAGCCAGTTTGCAGACTATTTTGAAGCACTTATCCCTGTAGCGATCCCAAAAAAAACAGGCCATAAAGATCTGCTAGAGACCATATCAAAACTTCTTCCTGAGTCTCCTTATTTGTATGATCCTGAAGATCTGACAAGCGAACTTGTACGCGACATCTATGCAGGATTTATAAGAGAGGGCGTATTTCAAAACGTAAGTGATGAGATCCCGTACGAATCAGATGTAACAATCGAGAAGATATACGAAGAGAAGAACATAGATAAGATCATCGCAACAATTGTAGTAGAAAAAGAGTCCCAAAAAGGGATAATCATCGGCAGAGGCGGAGAGTCTATTAAGAGGATCGGCAAATATGCAAGAGAGAAGATCGAATCCCTTAGCGGCAAAAAAGCCTTTCTTGACTTGCAGGTCGTTGTTAAAAAGGGCTGGAGCAAAGATAAATCATATTTAAAAGAGGTTGGTTATAGTTCATGAAGTTACTGTTAATTGTATTTTTAAGTCTAAATATCTACGCAGGCGATATATTGACAAGCTACAGGATAAACGGCATTGCCCTGATTGAAAAAGAGATGGACCTTGAGCTAAGCAAAAAAGAGTATTGGGATAAAATAGTACAGAGCAAAGACACGACATTCGGCTATATAGAGTCATATGACAATATTCTGGCGTGTGACAAATCAGTCTCTAATTTAGAGCTATACTCACTTGATGAGAACAGAAGTTTTAACTACAAAAAAACTTATGACGCATTTACCGGCAAGCTAAAGGGTGACAAGGTAAGAGAGGGAGATCTAAAAACTCCAATAGGGATATACCAGATAACTCAAAAACTCTCAAAAGAGACTAAGCTGGACCCTTTTTACGGACCGCTTGCTTTTGTGACCTCTTACCCGAATATTTATGACTCTTACAGGGGAAAAAATGGTTCAGGAATATGGATACACGGTCTTCCTACAGAAGACAGAGACGAGTTTACAAGGGGTTGTATTGCAATAAACAACTCCAGCATAGAGTGCCTTGACAAAAATATAGATATTGAGAAGACCGTTTTAATAATAGATGATACGAAAGTAAAACAAAACATCTCAAAAGAGACTCTCTCAACGATTTTAGCACAGCTCTACTCATGGAGATATAGCTGGATATATGATGATATAGAGGGGTATTTAAGCTTCTACTCTCCTGAGTTTATAAGAAGCGATGGGATGAATCTAGAGGAGTTTAGAAAATATAAGACCAGAGTTTTTAAAAAAGTTGAAAAAAAGACAATTATATTTAATGACATAAACGTGTTGCCGTATCCAAATACATCAAATATATATCAGATAAACTTTAAAGAGTTTTACAGATCCGACACATTTAAATTTACCGGAGACAAAACTCTTGTTATAGAGTTTGGTGAAGATAATAAAATCAAAATCTTAACAGAAAAATAGAAGATCATATAGATGAAATATCTTTTAATCAAATCTATCTTTCTCTTCTTTGTGTACCCGCATTTTTTAAATGCGGATGTTCAACTTATAAAAAAAGAGAACAGTGATTCTAATACTACACTTCTTGTTATTGCAGGAATACACGGCGATGAACCGGGCAGCTACTTCTCTGCGTCTATCTTGGCAACCCACTATAAAATTAACTCAAAAAATTTATGGATAGTGCCGAATTTAAATCAAGCAAGCATTCAAAAGAACTCTAGAGGCATCCATGGAGATATGAACAGAAAGTTTTCTGTTATTAAAAACAGTGATAAAGATAAAAAAATAGTAGAAGAGATCAAAGATATTATCACGCAAAAGAGTGTCTCTTTGGTTCTTAATCTACACGACGGCAACGGTTTTTACAGAAAAACGGACAAAGGAAATATTTTTAACCCAAATGCATGGGGCCAAACATGTGTAATTGATCAGTGCGATCTAAACCAGACACAGCCTTTTGGCAACTTGAACACAATAGCTTTGGATATAAAAGATAGAATAAACAGAAGGCTTATTGAAGACCATCATACTTTTGACGTAAAAAATACAAATACAAAATTCGATGATGAAGCTATGCAACTCTCCCTTACCTACTATGCAGTTACTCACAATAAACCCGCCTTTGCCATAGAGAGCAGTAAAAACTTGCCGTCATTATCACAAAAAGTCTTTTACCACCTTCTTGCGATAGAAGAGTTTATGAATATTATGGAGATCGATTTTATAAGAGAGTTTGACTTGGATGAAAAAAATATCGTTAAACTTCTTGAAGAGTATGGTAATTTAAGCATTAACGACAATATTTCTATTAATTTAACTAATATAAAAAAATATTTAAGCTTTATTCCGATAAAATCAGAGAGTAATGTATTTAAGTTCTCTAACCCGCTTGGGAGTGTTGCTAGAGAGGGTCGCAATTTTGTTGCTTATATAGGCAACAAAAAAGTTGTAACTCTAAGTCCGCAATATTTCAAAATCGGTGAGTCGTGTACAGATACTTTTGATGTTGTTGTTGACGGAGTTAAAGTAACTTTAAACAAAACTTCAGATATTATCGTAAATGACGATTTTAACGTTATTGAACAAAGTGGTTACCGTGTAAACGTAATTGGCTTTACATCTGAGGGTTTAAATGACGAAAGCGGAGTAAGCATAAGGCTTAAGGATTTCGATAAAAGATTCTCTATAGATGTAAATAACAGAGTTTACAGGGTTGAGTTTTATAAAAATAATGAATTTTGCCATATGTCCAAAGTTCATTTCATACAGGATCATGAAAATGAGTAAAAAAGAACAACACTCTTTCTCCAGCGTGCTTTCTATCAATCCTTACAAAGGTACATACGTAAGTGCCGTTTCAAACTTTTTAAATGAAACTGCTACTGCCGTATACTCCAAGGAGCAATATGTTATCTCCTACCTAAATACAAAAAGTTTCATAAACAGCCATATTGCAGTTAGTAAAAATATTCCGGAAGAAGATCTATATGACGCTATCTACAATAAAGCGTATGACGAACTCGGGCTTGATCAAGCCGTTATGTATCAGATACAATATATTGAGACCTTTAATGCCCTAGATGAAGATAACAGAAACTTCCATGTCTTCATTATAGATCCTATGGTTGTTGATGATGTATTTAAAAATGCAGTAGAGAAAGTAAAATATATCGACTATATTCTGCCTTCTCCTCTTCTTTTAAAGTCTCTATACTCCAAGGATCTTATAGAGAGCGGCGGTGTTCATTGTTTTGTATACTTTCAAGAAAATGATACGTTTATTACCATATATAATGAGAAAAACTTTATATATACAAAGTCTATAAACTACTCATTCTTGCAGATGCATGAGAGGTTCTGCGAAATATACGGAGAGTTAGTAGAGTATGAAGATTTTATAAACTTCCTCTCAAACGAAGACCTAAAAACCACAGACAGCGTCTATAAAACACATATCATTAAACTTTACAAAGAGATTTTTTCAAACATCAATGATATTTTGACTTATGTCAAAAGAGCTCTGGATATAGATAAGATTGAGTGTATATATATAGATACACAACTTAGGTCTGTAACAAAGCTTGATGAAATGGCTGAAGTCGAACTTAGTATTAAAAGCAACAGCTTTAACTTTGACTACGGGTTTGAAACAGGCGAGGCTCATATTGATCATCTACACTCACTTATGTATATCTATACTACGCTACCTGAGAAAGATAGGTATGAGTGTAACTTCACGACTTATCACCGCCCTCCGAAATTTACAAAGAGAGAGAGCGGTCGTGCAATTATGCTCGCGGCTGCTTCGCTAGTACTCGCTTTCTTGTACCCTGCATCATACTGGACACTTACATATGCACAGTCGCTGCAGTACAAACTTCTAGAAGATGAATACAGAAGTGTTCACAATATCAAGATCACAAGAGAAGCAACAATCAAAAACAGAGAAGCTGACAAAGCAAAAGTCTCAATGCTTCTTGCAGCAGAGCAGCAGGAGTATATAGATAAGAAAAATACGCTTATTAAAATTCATGATGTTAAAGTAAACTACCCTATGAAAGCAGAGTTGCTACATAAATTAACAAAAGATCTAAATAGATACAATGTAAGAGTTGAGTCAGCGCTCTACTCTGAAGCTGGAGAGAGCAAGAAAAGCAGCAGCCAACTTAAAGAGCTTAAGCTTGGGCTTGTTTCTAGCAATGATAAAAAGATCACCGATCTTATCAAGTATCTTACAAAAGTTTACGAAGGAAAGTTCCACTTTGAAATAGAGAAGATATCTTTTGAAAAGGAAACCAAACTATATTTTGGTGAATTAAAGGTGAATTTATTATGAATTTTAAATTAATGATAGAAGAGGCCTTACAAAGAATTGACAACTTCTTTAAGGAAAAATCTCAAAAAGATGTTTATGTTGTATATGCTCTAATTGTTGTCGTTTTCTTCTCTTTAGCTTACCCATTTTATGATCTATCCATGAATGAGTTTAATACTGCAAAGAAAAAAGTTCAAGATATAACTGCAAAAATCGAATCAGACAAACTTTACCTAAAGGTGAATACCGAGGCGAAGGTTGCGATGTTGGTTCAAGAGATAAAAGGTCTTGAAGTTGAACTTGTTGCTCAAAAAGAGAGAAACAGCTACATAAAAGAGAAGATAGAAGCTATATCTTCTCTTATATATGATGAAAGAGCTTGGGGTGAGTATCTTAACTCTGTTTCTATAAACGCCAAAAAACACAATATTAAGATAATTAACTTTTCTAATAGCTATTCAGAAAACAATGAGTCTGCTTTTGGTCATGTTCTTGATATTGCTCTTGATGTCAAAGGTAGCTACCTAGATACCGTCAAGTTCATGAACTCTCTAGAGCAGAGTGAGCTTGTTGTAGATGTGCATGACTTTAGCATAAAAGCTCAAGATGCATTAAATACAACTCTTGATATCTCAGTATGGGGGATTACTTACTAATGAAAACGACATTTATTATACTGCTTACAATGCTACTTAGTAACTCTTTGTTCGCTAATGAGCTTGAGTGGGTAGATGAGCAAATAGAAGCAATCAAGCCACCAAGAAAAGGTGTGAACATATCTGCACTCGGAAGTCCGTTTGTCTTTTTAGAGAAAAACAAGCCTGAAGCAGAAGGTACAAAAAAAGGTTCTAGAGCTGCTACTCCCTCCAAAACAGCAACTCCTTCAAAAACAGCCTCCTCAACGCCAGCAGGTGACGTGGCAGAGACTACTCCTAAAAAAAGCGGTTTTGTCTTAAGCACTATTATAAACTCATCAGCACTGATTGACGGGAACTGGTATAAAGTAAACGATAAGATTAGCAGCTATACGGTTACAGATATAACAAAAACATCTGTAACTCTAAAAGAGGGCACTAAAGAGCTTCTCTTATCAACAGTTAGCACAAATCCAAATTTAAAATTCAAAAATAAGTAGGGCAGATTCATGAAACTTATAAAAACAACGATGTACTCAACTCTTCTAACGGTTCTATTGTCAACCAATATCATGGCTGATTGTTCATATGAGCTCTTTAGTATTAGTTCAACAAAAAACACTAAGATAATTGATTTCATAGAGCAACTTAGTGATGAATGTGAATTTAGTATCATAGTAACTGATCCAAATGCACAGAAGTTTTTGGACAGCAACCTAAACAAGACAAATCTAAATAACTTAACTATCAATGAAGTTTTAGATCTTGTACTAAAAGAGAATAACCTCACTTATTCTCTAGAGAACAATATTTTAAGGGTTTCATATCTTGAAACCAAAATGTTCAATATTGACTATATCTTGTCACAAAGAAAAAGTGAGTCTAAAACAAATATCACTCTCTCTTCTGAGGGTGCTGGAACGACAACTACGACTGGAACATCAGCCACTGCTACTGATGAAATAGGTGGTGGAGGTGCCGGTAAATCAGGCATGAAGATTGACAGTTCTGATGAAGTTGTATTCTGGCATCAGCTGGATTTGGAGTTTCAAGAAGTTCTAAACAGACCACAAGATGTATATACAGCACAACTGCCTATTATAAATAAAAATGCGGGTATTATTACCGTTACTGCTACAGTTAAACAGATGGAGAGATTTGAGAAGTATCTTAAAAAACTCCAAGATAAAGTACAGCTTCAAGTTCTAATAGACGTTCAGCTTCTCTCAGTTACGCTTAGTGATGGCAAAACAACCGGTGTTGACTGGTCTCAGCTCTATAAGCTTCAAGACATAGATCTTAGTATAGATAAACTGTTTCACAAAAATGTCTCAGAATTTGAAGATAACAAAATCACCACAGCTATTGCCGGTGGTGGGGCTGCTGAAAATTCACATTTAATAAAAATAAGTGCAAGTGGAAACTTAAACGAGGTTATAAAATTTCTTAAAACTCAGGGTGATGTAACTTCTATCTCAAACCCAAAAGTTTTAACACTAAATAATCAAGCGGCACTTATAACAGCTGGAACAGAGTACTTCTATAAAATTATAAGTACGGAGACTCTCTCTGGCACTACAAGCGGAACTCAAAGTACAAGTGAAGATCTTCAGTCTGTTTTCGCCGGTGTTTTGCTCGATATAACACCTGAAATTTCCGATGACGATATGATTACACTAAAGATTAATCCGTCTCTATCTGAAACGGCTTCGGACATATCTCTTGTTGAATCAGCAGATAGAACTATGCCGCCTGACCTTCGTCGCCGTCAACTCTCTTCAGTTGTAACTATAAAAGACGGAAGTCGTATAATTTTAGGTGGCTTGATCAATACCAGCAATAATGTTTACATGAATAAAGTTCCTATCTTAGGTGATATTCCAATCTTAAACTACCTGTTTAAATATGAAAACAGACAAAAGATTACTCAAGAACTTGTTATCGTCATTGAGCCTCATATTATTCGTAAGGATGACAAAGGTTTATCTTTATCAAACTTAGGATACGAAGGATTGTCAGAGAACATCATGCTTAACACAAAAGAAGCGATTTCTGTTACAACGAATAGTATAAGAGAGGAAGATTGAAACCTGGTATCTATGAAAACTCAAGGGATGTTTTTTTAGATACGGTTAATGTCAAAGACTACATCCAGCTTGAGAAAGTCTCTATGATTTACCAAGCCCTAAGAGACTCTATAGAGAAGCCCTTAAAAATGGTTCTTCTATACGGTAAGCCGGGAACAGGTAAGAGCATGTTTTTATCAAAACTGTATGAAGATGTTGCTTCTACACAAAAAGCTTATCTCTACAAAACTCCCATTCTAGATGAGAGTGAGTTTTTTAAAACTCTTGCTCAAGATCTATATGCAATAAAATATGATGACGAACTGAATTTTACGCAATTTATGAAGGTTGTAGAAAATAGAGAACTTATTGAAGCAATTGTCCCTGTCATAATGCTTGATGAGGCTCAACTCTACACTACGGCAATGATGGAAAAAATCAGACTTTTATCAGATACAAGAAAAGTAAAATTTGTAATCGCCCTTCATAAAACTGAAAAAGAGGATATTATTGCAAAAGAGCATTTCCAAACTAGAATTTGGGAGAGCATAAAACTTGAAAACGCCTCCCCAGTAGAGCTTAAAATATACATCCAAAAAAAACTTATGAAAGTAAATTGTATCGATACAGCAAGCATGTTTGTACCGAAATCAATTAATCTTATTCACAAATTAACAGATGGAAATTATAGGGATACAAATAAATTGGTATACACTCTCTTTGATATATATCACTATTACGCACAAAACAGTCCAAAAAAGATAAAAGGAAATGAGATTTCAAAAAAAATAATTGAGATGGCTGCAATTCACACAGGATTAATAAATGCTTAATGTTGACGAGCTAGAAAGCAAACATAAAAAATATAAACTTAAATCATATACTCCATACTTTGCAATTTTTTTAGGCGTTAGCGCTGCTATTTTGTCAATATCTTTTTTTCTTCTCTATGATTTTAATTCAAAAAAAGAGACAAAAAAAGAGCTTATCGCTCAAAAAATCCAAAACTACAATGAAGAGAAAAAAGCGGATATAGTAATCGAAAACAAAAATGAACTCCTTGAGCAAAATACTTCTACAGCTATTATGTCTGAAGATGAAAAAGAAGAAGAGCCAATGGCTCTAGAGAGAGAGAAGAAAGTTCAGCTATCGCCGTCTCTAAACTTCATAAAAAGAATTGAGTCTGAGACACCGGTATACAAAAAAGAGCATAGCGTTAAAACTGCTGCTGTAGAAACTAAAGTTGAAAAACCTATTGAAAAAAGCATCGAAAATAAAAAAGAAGAGGTATCCCTGCCTGTTGTTGAAGAGGTAAAGGAGTCTATTGCTCTAGTGCAAAAACCTACAGCAAACACAAGCACTATAGATATAACAAGAAGAGATGTCGAAGAGGACATTAAACATGTAATCAAAAGATTTAATGTTAATCACAACCCTGCTTTAAGTCTGTTTGTCGCAGTAAAATATTATCAATTAGAAAACTATGAACAAGCATACAACTATGCTCTGGCAACAAATGAATTAAACAACAATATAGAAGCAAGTTGGATTATTTTTTCAAAATCACTTGTTAAGCTCGGTAAAAAAGAGATGGCGATTGAGACACTAAAGAAATATATAAAGCACTCGGATTCATCACAGGCTAGACAGCTCTTGGATGAGATCTTATCAGGGAAATTTAAATGAAATTACTACTACTAACAACTCTCTTAGCAATAACTCTATATGCCGATGTAAAACATAAAATGCTTGAGCTATTTCAAAACAGAGACTACAAAGAGGCATGCACAATGGGTTTTAAAAACTTCGCGCAATACTCTAGGGATGAGGAGTATGTATCTCTGTATGGATTTTCCTGTCTTAATATTGACTATGTAGACAGACTCTCTGTTCCAATTACCATACTGAAACTGACCCCGGAATCACGCGCAAATGCAGCATACTTTTCAATTATACTTATGCAAAAAAAACTACTCTATCATGCTCTGCTTGACAACTATGACATATCATCACTAAATCTTCCTACAACAGACTATATACTCTCAAAAGTTTTTGACTTTTATACAAAACAAGGCAAACATGAACCAAAAGAGTTTTACATCTTTGAAGATGAAGATGATAAAAACCTAAAATATAAGCTTTATATTTTAAAAGATGGTAAAATAGATAAAATGATTATTGAAGAGTTTTATAACTCAATAAGTACAAAAAAACATATTTATTGGTAGGAGGCATTATGGATAGAATTACATCTGATTTACTAGCTAATGGCTCCATCATGAAGAGCCAGGTAGACAGGCTTATAGCCAAAGGACTTGACAGCAACTTAATACTTAGAGACATAACTATCTCGGGTTTTATGACGATGGATAGACTTGTTAGATTTATAGTCGATAAGATACAAAGCGGTGAGTATGACCTATCTATAATTGACAACTACGACTACATCCAAGAGAAAGATGTACTTCTTAAACTTGCCCAAAAACAGAACCTGCTTTTTCTTGATTTAGACTCCATAGATATGGATTATAGACTTACTGAAAAAGTATCTCTCACGCAACTAAAAAAATATAATGCACTGCCGGTATCAGAAGATGAATTAAGCATTACGGTCGCCTTTTGCGACCCACTCGATATTGAAGCACATGAAGCAGTGCAAAGACTTTTTCCGACAAAACCTATTAAAATTGCAGTTGCAACTAAAAAACAGATTCAATCATATCTTTTTAAAGTCGAAATAAAAGATAGCGTAAAAGGACTAGTAAGAAAAATAAGAGACGAGCTCAACTCTATAAACTCCATAGATGAACAGCAAGAGGCCTCTTCCATCTTGCTCCTTATTGACGTTATTCTAAACTCTTGTATTAAAAGCCGTGCAAGTGACGTGCATATAGAGCCTACAGAAAAAAACTGTGTTGTGCGTACAAGAATTGACGGAAAGTTGATAGAGGTATTTATTTTTGAAAAAGATATCTACCCTCCTCTTGCTTCGCGACTAAAACTATTATCAAATCTTGATATTGCAGAAAAAAGAAAGCCTCAAGATGGCCGTTTCTCTACGTTAGTAGGATCAAGAGAATATGACTTTCGTATATCAACACTCCCTATTCTCTACGGTGAGTCTATCGTTATGAGGGTTCTTGACAAACAAAAAGCGCTTGTAAAACTTGAAGAAGCAGGTATGGATACTGAGAGCTACAATAAGTTTATAAAGGCTCTAAAAACTCCTTACGGTATTATTCTTGTTACAGGTCCTACGGGAAGTGGTAAAACTACAACTCTCTACGGTGCGCTTAATGAGCTTAGAAACGTTGAGGACAAAGTAATAACTGTTGAGGATCCTGTTGAGTACAGGATGAACCTTATTCAGCAAGTTCAGGTAAACCCTAAAGTAGGCTTGACATTTGCGGCGGCTCTTAGGTCTATCTTAAGACAGGATCCGGATAAGATCATGATCGGTGAGATTCGTGACTCAGAGACTTTGGAGATAGCTATTAAAGCTGCCCTTACAGGCCACTTGGTAATCTCTACACTCCATACAAACGACTCCATAAGCGCAGTTACGCGTATGGTTGACATGGGTGTACCTTCTTATCTTATCAGTGGTTCTTTAGTTGCGATACAAGCTCAAAGACTTGTAAGAAAGATATGTAAAAACTGTAAAACAGAAGAGAAGGTCTCAGCAGCAACCATAGAGGAGATAAGCCATCTGGTACCTGAAAATGCCAAATTTTATACGGGAGCCGGCTGTAAAGAGTGTAATGGAACAGGGTACATGGGAAGAGAGATGATCTGTGAAGTTTTGGTTGTTAACGAAAAAATGACATCTCTAATTGCAAAAGGTGCATCTATGGAGGCTTTACATGCCCAAGCAGTTGAAGACGGATTTGTCGGATTGTTTGAGAATGGTGTGAATAAGGCTCTAGAAGGTGTTACAAGTTTAGAAGAAATTTTAAGGGTGGCAAAATAATGAAATACTATGTAGCAACTATCCTTTCAAAGGGTAAAAAAGAGCAGATTGGACTGTACGCCGAAAATAGAAAACATGCTAACGAGCTTACAAAGCTTAAGCATGCCGGAATTATCATTAAGATAGCAGAAGAGACTGAGCCACTGGAAGCTCAGTTTAAAAGATTTAAAACAACACTTCTTAGCAATGTTAAAAAAAGAAAAATAAAGCCAGACTCTCTAATTGCATCCATTAGGCAGTTAGCCGTTATGACAAATGCCGGAATATCGATCTATGATTCACTAAGCGAGATCGCAAAATCTACACAAGAAGAGAATCTAAAGCTAGTCTTTAGCAAACTTGCAGAAGATATAAACTCCGGACACTCTCTTTCAAAGTCTATGGAAAATTTCCGCTTTGAGCTTGGTAATCTAACTATTGCTATGGTTCAACTTGGCGAGAAAACCGGTAATCTTGATGATGCTCTCTACTCTCTTGCCGATATGCTAGAAGAGATACGTGCAAATATCACTAAATTTAAAAAAGCAATGGCTTACCCGAGAAACGTTATGATTGCAATGGCTATCGCTTTTACAATTCTAATATCTTATGTTGTTCCTAATTTTAAAGATATGTTTGAAAAGTTAAATGCTGAACTGCCACTTCCTACGCTGATATTGTTAAAGTTGGAATATCTCTTTAACAATTATGGGCTCTACTTATTAGCTTCTCTGATTATAGCTTTTGCAATATTTAAGTATCTAATCAACAACTATAAAGATATAAGGTTTGGTTGGCATCAGTTTCTTTTAAAAACTTACATTATAAAAGATATTGTTATGTATGCGACACTAAGTCGTTTTACACTTGTTTTCTCAGAGCTAATCCGTGCAGGTATCCCGATAGCAGAAGCACTTGATACTACCATATCGATGATCGATAACTTGCCTCTAAAAGCAAAGCTTTCATCGGTCAGGATTTCTGTGGAAAAAGGCACATCTTTAAATGAAGCTCTAGGGGATACAAAACTGTTTGAAAATATGATCATTCAGATGATTAGTGCCGGCGAAGATAGTGGTACCCTCGATACAATGATAAAAAAGGTAGCAGAGTACTATAAAATGAGATTTGATGCAATAATTGACGGGCTGAATGAGGCCATAGAGCCTATTATGCTCTTTATAATTGCTGCAATGGTTCTTCTTCTTGCTCTTGGTATATTCTTGCCGATGTGGGATATGGGTAATGCCGTACAGGGAAGAGGATAGAAAAAAGATATAGGAATTCTTCCTATATCATGTCTAAAATCTCACTATGCCAAATTCGTAAATACTTTTTGGACATCCTCGTCATCTTCTAATCTATCCAATATCTTATCTATATCTGCTTGCTGTGCTTCGGTTATCGTAATAGGTGAGTTTGCCATTCTCTCTAGATTTGCTTTTGTGATCTCTATGCCCATATCTTCCAGAGCACTGTTTAGTGCGCCAAAGCTTGTATAATCACCTGTAATTATAACAACTCCATCTTCTGCTTCTATCTCTTCCAAGCCTGCATCGATCAACTCAAGCTCCAACTCTTCTAAGTCCATACCATCTTTTAGAGGAAACTCGAAAAGAGCTTTTCTGTCGAACATAAACTCCAAAGAGCCCTTTGTAAGCATCTCTCCGCCATGTTTTGTAAGTATATTTTTCACATTAGCAACTGTTCTAGTATTGTTATCGGTCATACACTCTATAAAGAGCTGCACTCCGTGCGGGGCTTTACCCTCGAAACTAACTTCAAGCATACTTGCCGTATCTTTTGCAGTTGCTCTTTTTATAGCCGCTTCAATATTGTCTTTTGGCATATTTTCAGCTTTTGCATTCAAGATAGCCGTACGCAGCCTCGGGTTCATATCGGGATCTGTTCCGCCCTCTTTCGCCGCCATTGTAATAATTTTTCCAAGTTTAGGGAACAGTTTTGACATTGCTCCCCATCTTTTTAGCTTTGATGCTTTTCTATACTCAAAGGCTCTTCCCATAAATATATCCTCATTTTAATATTATCTATTTATTATGCTTTTGCAAAATTAAAACCGTATTATACCAAATCCGCACTCTTAAATAGAGTTTTACATAGGCATTGATAAGCGGATTTGGTATAATAGCGCACTAGATTATTCAAGGTATTTAAATGCAGCTTGCCTCTAAGATCAAACACTATCTATTTAATGCTTTTCGTGAACTCTTCGTATACAATCACAGCTCTCTTGAGTTTCGTGCCAAACTTTTTGCTCTACTACTTAGTGCAAATGAAAATATAAAAGCAGACGACTTCTTAATTATTAAAAAAATCGGTATGAATATATATAAGAATGATGATGAGAGAGCAAATCTTCTGATGTTAAATACTAAAGAGCTTGTAAATAAAGTAAAGGAAAATAACGGTTTAGACATAGATACTCTAGTCTCCAGCATACAAAAGGAGCTAAAGCTAATGCCAAGATATGCCAAAAAAATAGATATTGACTCACTTAGAGAGCTTCTTTTGCTCTCACACGACAGAGACACCATCTCATACCAAGAGAATATGATAGAGTTTCTGCAAAAAACAAAAGAAGATACACTTCATGAAAGAAAATCACAAATCGCAAAAGATGAAGAGAAGATAGAGTCTAAGTATTAAATCTCTCTTTATCAAAAAAAGTCTCTACAGAGATATTTTTAAATGCTGCGTTCAAGCTTGTAAAAAGTGAAGGAAACTCTTTCTCCATCTTAGAGAGCATCTCTTTTGTATTTGCTCTTGCATGTGGCATCTTAACGTCAAATCTCATTGCCGGGCAAGCTTCATCGCCGATAGTAGGTATCTCATTATCTAGCGCAAATGCCGTAAGCTGACGCTCTCTCATCTGGATTAAAGGACGTATCACTATAAGTCCGTTATCGGCTCTATATTTTGGTGCAAGTGAGCGAAGTTGCCCGTTATAGATAAAATTCATAAAGAAACTCTCCGCTGCATCATCCATATGATGCCCAAGAGCCACTTTATTACAGCCGTGCTGCTCTGCAGCGCTATAGAGCGATCCTCTTCTCATACGTGAAAAAAAACTGCAAAACGATGAATTTTTTCTAATCTTCTCGCCTGCTAGGTCATATATCTGAGTATCGTGAATAGCGTGCGGTATCTCATACTCTCTGCAGTGCTCGATCAGTTTATCGAAGTTCTCTCCCATCCCGTATGAAACAGTTACCGCAATAAACTCAAACTTAAAAGGTGCACGACGTTGCTGCTCTTTTAATGCGTGAACCATTGTTAGAGAATCTTTTCCGCCGCTAAGACCTACTAAGATCTTATCACCCTCTTCTATCAAACCGAACTCGGCATTTGTCTTTCCGAGTTTAGACATAATCTTCTTAGATATTTTTATCGACAATTTTGTCCACCATATTCATAACAAACTCAGCGCTCTCTTTAGCACTTGTCTCTAAAAATTCATCAAAACTAAAACTAGCATCCATATCAGCCGCATCACTGATCGCACGCAGTATAAAAAACGGTACGTTTAAAGCACTGCAAACTACAGCAACACTTCCGCCCTCCATTTCAAGCGCATCTGCACCAAATGTAGAGCCTATCCAGTTCTTTCTC
Organism: Sulfurimonas crateris; assembly: GCF_005217605.1. Classification (NCBI taxonomy): domain Bacteria; kingdom Pseudomonadati; phylum Campylobacterota; class Epsilonproteobacteria; order Campylobacterales; family Sulfurimonadaceae; genus Sulfurimonas; species Sulfurimonas crateris. Next base: position 202,390 of record NZ_SZPX01000004.1, read on the forward strand.
TCCTCATTTGCCACAAATTGATCACCAGTTGCTATGATTCCCTCTTGCACGCTTTTACCCATACTAGCAGCAACCTCTTTACTCATCTCTATCATCTCTTTATCTGTCTCTACGAAGACCGATCCTTCTGGAACATAGCCAAATGGATGACCAAATGCCGTAATATCCAGATCATGCTGGGATAGTTTTGTAGCAACTATCAGATCACCAACCTTTAGAGATGGAGATATTGCTCCCGCAACGCCTGAGAACAGAAGCTTGGTTGCTCCAAAATGCTCAATCATAGTCGTAGCCGTAAGAGTAGAGAATACTTTTCCTATCTTTGAGTAAGCAATTACTAGCTCAACTCCTCTGTATGTTGCCTCGTAATATCTGTTTCCTGCATACTCTACTGTTTTGTACGAGCCAACTTTTTCAAGTATCGGAGCAACCTCTTCGGGCATTGCTCCCATTATTGCTATTTTCATAAACTCCCCTATATTTTAAATGTTTTTACTTCTTTTATATAACGCGGCAACTTTTGAGCTATATTTGCATCTTCATCGACAATGCAGCTTCCACCCCAAAAACCAAGCCCGTCTTCGAAGCCGACCCTATTTACAAAAATAAGTTTGGCTCTGCACTCTGCAGCAACTCTCTTAATTATCTTATACCACTTATCTTCTATATCCAGTCCTTTGTCACTAAAACCTCTTGCAGGAGATGCGACAAGTGCCAATATATAATCCGGGTTCTCTTCTATAAGTTTTTCATGAACATCTTTATGCCAAAGATCTTCACATACCACCATTGAGACTTTTCCAAACTGGGTTAAAAAACTCTCAAAAAGAGTTCCCGCTTTAAAATATCTCGCCTCTTCAAACATTCCATAGTTTGGAAGATGTACTTTATAGTGCTTAGAGAGGAGTCTTCCATTTGAAAAGTAGAGTGCCGTATTTCTAAAACTCTCACCATCTCTTATAGCAGCACCTACCACGATATCTATGTCACGGCTCAACTCTTTTAAGAGAGTTAGCTCATCTATCTCCCATGCATCTTCATAGAGCTTATCCTGAAGAAGATAGCCGTTTAAAGACAGCTCGCCAAATACGATCAGATCACTCTCATCTTTATGTGCATCAATAATGGATGCAACTTCCTCTAAGTTTGAGCGATTAAGTCTTGGCGATGTCTGAGCTAATGTTATTCTCATCTTAGTTGCAAATTTTCTCTATGACTTCTTGAAGTGATTTCATATCTGAAACATTATAAGTTTCAAGATTTGGAGCGATTCTTTTGTTTAGACCTTTAAGAGTTGCGCCGTTTCCAAACTCAATCGCTATATCTACCCTATCTGCTATTGCCAAGATCGACTGCTTATATTTTACAGGTTTTATAAGCTGCTCTGTTAAAAGCTCAACCGCTTCATTTTTGGTCGCATACCCTTCGGTGGTCACATTTGAGATAACAGGTGCTTCAAAACTATCCTCGATCATCCCTTGCATCAAACTCTTAAGCGGGATCTGAGCAGGTGAAAGCAGTTCACAGTGGCTTGCTACCGACATATTAAGAAGCAGTGCTCTTTTGGCACCTGCATCTTTAAATGTCTGCTCTAAAGAGTCTAGATCACTCTTCATACCTGCAACAACTAGCTGTCCGTCCTGATTGTAGTTTGCAGGCCAAACTTTCTTACCCTGACTTTGCGCATCAGAACATATCTTCTCAACACTCTCATCGTCAAGCCCCATAACGACCATCATCCCTGCCTCTATATCACTGCAAGCATCCTGCATAAGCTGTCCACGTCTATGAACAAGTTCGACCGCATCAACATAATCGATAGCACCGCTAGCACATAGAGCTGAAAACTCGCCCAATGAGTGCCCTAAGAAAAGTTCAGCTTTTATATTTGGACATTTTTCCTTAAAAAGACGATAAGCTATCATCTGAACCAAAAGAATTGCAGGCTGTGTGTATGCAGTCTGATTTAGCAGATCGTGCTCTGCAAATATTAGCTCTTCAAATTTAAGTCCCGCTCTTTTTCCCGCCTCTTCAAACATCTCACGTGCCAGATCTGAATTATCGTAAAAATCCTTTCCCATTCCTGTTGCCTGAGAACCCTGTCCTGCAAAAATCATTGCTATTTTTTTCATTTTATCCCTTTTTCTAAGTAATTAATATTATCAGCCATCTTTTTTCTAAGAGTATTTCTGTTTAATCCAAGTTTGTCTGCAAGCTGAAGCTGAGATCTGAATCTCTTAACTCCTGCTCTGATAATTGGAACCTCATAAAGATGTAAAAACTTTTTATAATCGTTGTTGGAACCCAAACGCTCAAATAGATAGTTTTGAACTATCTCCATTAGCTCATTTTCCTGTATATCCTGCAAAAGATAATTTACCATAACCTGTCGTCTTAAAGAATTTGCATTTTGTGTTAAATCAGGTTTAAAAGATTTGACTCTAAACTCATCTTTTGAACAAAAAAGCAGAGATGCTTCTTTTATGAATTTTCCTATTAACGCATCGACATCTTCGGGTCTCTCCTTAAGCGGAGGTATCTCAAACTTAACACTGAAAAATTTGTCTGCATCTTTATCGTAATATGAACTTTTAGCAGTTGCTACGACTCTTATATTCTTACTACTTAAAGTATCTAGCACTTTTTTAATGTTTGGTGAGTTTTCTATATTCGTAATTATTACGCTCTTTATACCCTCAAGAGCGGCTAAAAGCTCATCATAATTTGATGCATCAAAGACTGGAGCATCTGGAAGTATATAGTGGGTCAAACTTCTCTTGCCCACTCCATGCTCTCCTGTTATAAGAGCGTTTACACTTAGTGCTTTTAAAAGAGTTGCTGTTTTAAATGCTTGTGCCGAAGATGAGGATGCAGTTATATAACTAGCATCCACAACCAGTGCCGCCACCTGTGCCACAGCAATCATCATGCTGATTCTCTACAGGAATACCACTCATTATCTCATCGGCAGATGCTTCTCTTATATTGTTTATAGATACTACAAAAGCCAAATCTTTACCAGCAAGCGGATGATTAAAATCTATGATCACACTCTCAGCACCTATCTCTTTAACCGTAACCTGAACAGTTCCGCCATCTTCGCCTTGACCATAAAGAGTCATTCCCTCTTCTATATCAATTCCTGAAAATTGATCTTTAGGAACCTCTTGAATAGCTTCAGAGTTATACTCGCCGTATGCATCTTTTGCTTTTACGGTAACTTCTGCCTTTTGACCTATAGTCATATCTGCTATAGCATTTTCAAGCCCGGGAATTATCTGACCTTTTCCAAACATAAATACAAGCGGCTCTCCGCCGATATTGCTATCTACAACTTTTTCTCCGTCGCTAACTTCATACTCTATCGATACTATTTGATTTGTCTCTATTGCCATTTTTATACGCCTTTTATTTTTTGTGATTTTATCATAATTACAGTAATTACTAAATCAGTTACTGTTGAATTTTACTTAGCCTGCTTTTTGCTGTTTTTGCAGAATCGCTGTTTGGAAATTGTGAAATCAGGGCATCATAAAAAGTTGCCGCATTTTTCTTATCGCCCGTCTCATCCATTGAGATTGCGGTGTGAAGCATCAAGAGAGGCATATAATCTGCTTTTGAGTAAAGAGATGCACTCTTTTTAAAGTATGCAATAGCTTCTGCATAATTTTTTTTATAGTACTCAGCCTCTCCAACCATATAGTGAGAACGAGCAGGTTTATAGTTTTTATCAATTAAATATTTATAATACTTAATCGATTCACTATAGCTCTTTTTATCATAAAGATCTTTTGCCTTTGTCTCAATTTCTCCATTGCTCATTCCTTCATAAGTGGACTGCTTTGGAGTTTGTTTCTCTTTGGCTTTTAGCTCTTTTGCTACCAGATCTTTAAACTTGTTGACATCATTTACAAGTGAGTTAAACTCGCTTTTAGTAACGTATGATTCATTGATAGAGTCGACGATCTTAGATATCTCAATAATCAATTGATTAATCTTCTCTATCTCTTTAGTATTTACAGCTATAGAGTTTGCATTATCCTCTATAACTTTAGATACTCTTTTTTCATACTCAACACCGTTTTGATTTTTAGCCATATTCTCGTCAACTAAAGATTTGATCTTTACTCTGTTTTCATGCGAAGATGTGCTAATACTCTCAATAATGCTCTGCAACCCGTCAACTCTCTGTCTTAGAGACTCAACTTCATTAGCCTGATTATTACTTTTTACGACAACTTTATTGAGATTTTTTTTGGTCTCAAGTAAAACAGCCTCTGTCGATGTTAAACCATATGGATTTGGGTTGTTTAGATCTCCGGCACCAAACGCTGATGGTTCGGCACTTAAGAGATAACAAGGAAGGATAATCGCCAGAATGGCAATTGATTTAGCTGTGTTCATATACTATTATGGTAGAAGTTTAAAGTCAACTCTACGATTTTTAGCCCAGCAATCTTTTGTTTTTTCGTTACAAACCGGATTGCTCTCGCCAAAACTTACCATTGTTATACGGCTTTCATCAACACCCTCTGCAACAAGAGCTTTTTTAACTGTGTTAGATCTTTTTAATCCAAGAGCAAAGTTATACTCATCACTTCCCCACTCATCACAATTGCCTTCTAGTTTGATAGAAAAATCTTTTGCCTGATTTTTTGCAATAGTTGCGTCTGTCGAGAGATTGCCTTGCATATCATTTCTTATGTTGAACTTGTCAAAATCAAAATAGATAGTCAACAACTCTTTTTCAATTCTCATCATAGCCTGACCGTCCGTTTCTTGTGAAGCGCCATCGCTCATAACAGATGCCTCGCTAGAAGATACAGTCTCTGTTTGAACAGGTGCAACTTCTTGAGCTGAAGGATCTTGCACAACTTCTTGAGCACTACTGTCAATCGCTGACTCATCAATCTTTGGATCTTTGTCACCACATCCACTTAATACCAGAAGTGCTACCATAGCACTAGAGATTAAAATGCTTTTCATCTTTTTCTACCTTCAATTTTAGTTGCTGTGATTGTACCAAAATAAAATTAATATATTTTTATAATCACAATTTTACCAATCCATAGATTGAACTTTTCCATACTTTAGAGGAAATAGATAATTTTTGTTATGGTTTAATCTAATTATACCTATAGAGCTTTGAGCCTTATAGTTTTTAATAAAGATTATCGCATCACCATCCACGGAAAACCTAGGAAACTCATTTACTCCAACTGCTGTCAATCTTCTTATAAAGTCAGTCTCCATAGAGATCAAATGAAGGTTGAACGTGTTATCGCCGAAAGACTCGGAACTCTCTCTTGCTTTATAGACAATATATTGGCCAAAGACACTACATGCAGCATTACTTTTGCCGTAGTAAACCATCTGCTCAACACTTCCTGTATTCAAATTTTTTGAGAAGATGTTTGGATATCCTAAACGGTCGGAGACAAACACTATGCTATCATTACCCAAAAACTGAGCCCCAACGTCAATGCCGCCAAAAGTGGTCAGTTTTTTTGTGCTTTTAGTTCTTACATCGTATATATATATATCCGGCTGACCTTGAGGTGCCATTGTCAAAAGAAGCTTGCTCCCGTCATCGCTGACATCCGAACAGATCATCATACCGTCTGAAGATTTTATAACTCTACTCTGTCCTGTTTTAATATCTACATATTTCAGTGTAGGCACCTTCTCATCCAAAGAGCTGTAGTAAAATGCACTCTGCTCTTTATTGGCCCATTTTGGAAATATGTTAAAGCCGCCTTTAACTACGACATGCTGATATGTTAGAGTATAGTCTGCTATTACCAGCTCACTCTTTTGAGGATCTACCATTCTTGAGAAGATAACTTTTCTCTTCATCCACTCAACCGGTGCTTCACCCATAAATTTATTTATATCATATGCTATGGTATGAGATACAAACATATAAACATTTGTATTTCCTACTTTATAGTTTTTGTTAAATATGACCTTGTCTTGGCTTATAAGTTTAAGTTCTAAATTAAGTGCACGGTTGTCATCTTCACTCAATTTATATCTTAAAATATAGTTCATATCTTTATTCTCTACCAACACAGTGCTTGCGTCATAGCTTACTTTGCGATGATATCTGTCTACATTGAATATTGAGAGAACATTTAAATCCGCTAGCAAAGATTTAAAAAATCTATTTCTAAAAGTCTCATCATAGCTAACAGACGAATCCTCAATTGCCAGGGATGGAAGTGAATCAACTTTTTTAACAACCTCTATCGTTGCATCACTTGCGAACATAAAAGTTATAGTTATTAAAAACGAAATTAATATTTTCAAATATTACTCCTCAGAAATTAGAATTATTTTATATCTCCCAGAACTGTTGCTAGGATTTTTAGGAAAAAGTATGCCGCTGAGCCTATCTTTTATCTTATCGCACTCTCTGTTTAGAGCTTCACTGTCTGAATAAGCAAGGATTCTAAAATCTATTACTTTGCCCATTGAACTAAGCTCAATAACCGCCGTTACTGCATTGCCTTGTGAGTTTTTTGGAGGATAAAAGTACTCATATACTAAAGCTTGAATTTTAGCTAAATATTCATTAACCTCTGTAGCCGTGGAGCTCTTTGAACTCTCATCTTCTGTTTTTGGCGCATCCATGCTCTGAATTTTTTTTGAAATTGATTCAGCTCTATTTACATCTGACTTTTGAATCTTTCTTTGGATCTCATCTAAAACCCTCTTGTCGGTTTGCGGCTTTTTAACCTCTTGTGTTTTTTTAATATCTTGTGTCCAAACATCACTAAAAAGATCTTCAACCGTTCTTACTTTTTTTTGTACCTCTGTTGTAGTCTCCGGTTTTGCCTCATCTTTTACAACAGGCTTCATCTCCTGCTCTTTTTTTACAGGGGCATCTTGAGTTTTTTTAGCACTAGATTCTATTTTAGGAACATCCATAGATATAGATATGTAGTTCTCCTTTTTCATAGCAAAGCTCTTTATCTCTTTTGATGACGTTATAAAAAGCAAAAACAGGATTGAAAAAAACAGAAAAAGAGAGAGCGATATAGCGCCGCTTATATAGAAATAGGAGTTTTTATTATCCATTTGTAGCTAATGATACCTCTGTAAAACCGGCTTGTTTAACAGCAGCCAGAACAGACATAACAACACCGTAATCCAAACTTTTGTCTGCACTGATAAGTACTGTTGCTTTTAGATCAAGCTTTTTTGAGTAGAGAAAAAAATTGTCCAAAAATGCATTTAGCTGGTAGTTGTCCTTATTGACTTTTAGATTCAGATCTTTATCTATAGTAATATGAACCGGTGGAATTTTAGAGAGGGACTTTGTTTTTGAGCTTTGAGGAAGATTTATCTTCTCTTCATAGATCATATTTGGTGCTATAACCATCATAATAGCCAATAGAACCAACATTACATCCACTAATGGAGTAATGTTTAGTTCAGGTTTTTCATCCCAGTTATAAGCCATTTTTACACTTTTCTAGCTATTATTGCGTCGCTTTGCATCTCTATAAAGCTAATTAGCTCAAATGATTTTCTCTTGAGTATCTGGTGATATGTATAAGCAAATATTGCAACGAAAATACCTGCTGCAGTTGCAACCAGTGCATCTGATACTCCGCTTGCAATAACAGACATTCCGCCACTGCTCTGTCCTATGTGAGTAAACGTATCCAATATTGAAACAACGGTACCGAATAGTCCGATAAACGGTGTTGTAGAAGCAAATACCGACAATACAGAAAGACCCTTAGTTGCATCTTTTGTTGCTGCCGATGCGGCAAGTGTTAAAATATCTCTTGAACTGTTTGAGCTTGTTTTTAGGAAATTACTTAAAAAAGATTGGGTATCTACGGCTGTTGCGCCCATTAGCAGACCTTCTAGAGAGCGGCTCTCTATCTCATGCCAGCTGTTTAGAGAAAAATATCGGTAGAAAAACACCCAGTTTAGCACTATAAAGTATAGTGCCAAGATCGCCAAGACAGCGAGTGTAACAGGGTGGCTTTTTATATAAAAATCAATTATTTCGTTAATCATAATCTATAGTAAATTTTGTGCTGCAGACTCAAGTCTTGCAGTAACGGTAGCTATTGCAGGGTTATTATCTTTAATAGATTCAATAAGTTCCTTAGCATCTTCAAGCGCTTTAGAAACAGCACTCTCTGTCTCTCCGCGAATTGCTACGGCACCCTCGACCAATACAATAACTTTTTCCTCATCAACTTGAACTACGCCCCAATTAATAAGAATTGATTCGACTGATTTATCCTCTTTCTCTATATCAATTACACCTGCTTCAAGCAGTGTAGTTAAACAAGAGTGTTGTGCTAGAACTCCAAACTCGCCCTCTTCACCGGGAAGAGTAACGCTAATTGCTTCATCATCATAGATTACGCCGTTAGGAGTAAGGATTTCAAGTTTTAACTTATCCATGTCAGTCCTTTATGAATTACTTCATTTTTTCAGCTTTTTCAATCGCCTCATCTATACCACCAACCATGTAGAAAGAACCCTCTGGCATATGGTCACATTCACCATCAAGGATCATTTTAAATCCTCTGATAGTGTCAGCTAAAGAAACATATTTACCCGGAGAACCTGTAAATACTTCAGCAACGAAAAACGGTTGTGATAAGAACTTCTCGATCTTACGAGCACGTTCAACAACATTTTTATCATCTTCACTAAGCTCATCCATACCAAGAATCGCAATAATATCTTGCAAATCTTTATATTTTTGAAGCGTCTGCTGTACACCACGAGCTACACCGTAGTGCTCTTCACCAAGGATTTGCGGATCAAGCAATCTTGAAGATGAATCTAGTGGATCAACCGCAGGGTAGATACCTTTTTCAGCAATCTTACGGTTAAGAACCGTTGTCGCATCCAAGTGAGCAAAAACCGAAGCCGGAGCCGGGTCAGTCAAGTCATCCGCAGGAACGTAAACAGCTTGAACAGATGTAATCGAACCATTCTTAGTAGATGTAATACGATCTTGAAGAGCACCCATCTCACGAGCCAATGTCGGTTGATAACCAACAGCTGATGGAATACGTCCAAGAAGAGCAGACATCTCAGAACCAGATTGTGCAAAACGGAAGATGTTGTCGATGAACATCAATACGTCAAGACCTTTTTCATCTCTGAAGTACTCAGCCATTGTAAGACCTGTTAAAGCGATACGGTTACGTGCTCCTGGAGGCTCACTCATCTGACCGTAGCACAGTGCAACTTTGTCAAGTACGTTTGAGTCCTTCATCTCGTGGTAAAGGTCGTTACCTTCACGTGTTCTCTCACCGACACCTGCAAATACAGATAGACCGTCGTGACCCATTGCAACGTTGTGGATAAGCTCCATGATGATAACTGTTTTACCAACACCTGCACCACCGAATAGTCCGACTTTACCACCTTTAGAGTATGGCGCTAAAAGGTCAACGACTTTAATACCAGTCTCGAACATCTCTGTTGTAGTCGACTGCTCAACTAGCTTTGGAGGTTCACGGTGAATAGACCACATTGGAGCATCAGTTACCTGCTCACCCTCATCGATGGTCTCACCGATAACGTTAAAGATACGTCCAAGAACTTTCTCGCCTACCGGAACTTTAATCGGAGCACCTGTAGCTTTTGCTTCCATGCCGCGAACTAAACCTTCACTCATATCCATTGCGATCGTTCTAACACGACCGTCACCTAAGTGCGCTGCAACTTCAAGTATTAAACGAGTTACTGTGCCTTCTAAATGTATATTAACTTCGATCGCCTCGTTGATAATAGGAAGATATCCATCAAAATCAACATCAACAACCGGACCCATAACCTGGCTTATTTTACCAATCATATTTTTCTCCATTATTTCATAGACTCCACGCCGCTTATAATCTCTATAAGCTCTGTAGTAATAGCTGCTTGTCTTGCTTTATTAAATTGAACATTTAATGACCTAACCATCTCTTTTGCATTGTTCGTAGCTGCATCCATAGCCTGCATTCTTGCACTATGCTCAGCAGCAACAGAATCGATCAATGAGTAGTACATAGCATACTGAACGTATCTATTTACCAAAGAGTCCAACATCTTCTCTTCATCATCAGACTCTATCTCAAGCATTGACTTCTCTGTTTCATCACACTCAAATTGAGTTGAATCTACAGGTAACAGCTTATTTACATGCAACTCTTGAGTTATCATGTTCTTGTAGCCGTTATAGACAATGTGAAGAGCATCGATCTTGCCATCTTTAAAATCTTCAATTGAAGAGATTATAAACTCATCCGAGCGATTTTTGTCCGGATTTGAGCTAAGGTTAGTAACTGCATCAAAAAGTTCAACTTCGTTATATTTAAAAAACTCAATACCTTTTTTACCGACTCCACGTAAACGCACTTTTACATTTTTTGATTTGTACTCTGCTAAAAGTTTCTTAACAGCTTTAATAGTTTGAATATTAAAACCGCCGCATAAACCTTTGTCAGCAGTAACAAAAACAATGTCAACAGTCTTTGGATCTTCAATATCGATAAAACATCGATTATCTAATCCGCCTACTTTGTTGCATTTAATACGTCCAGCTATTTCGGCAAGTACCTGATTCATTTTTGCAGCATAAAGACGAGAGCGCTTAGCAAGCTCTTCCGCGCGGCGAAGCTTTGCAGTAGATACGAGCTTCATCGCACGAGTCGTCTTTTGAGTGTTAGAAACACTCTTGATCTGTCTTTGAATATCTTTCAAGTTTGCCATAAAGTTTTCCTTACGCCACTACGAAGCTAGCTTTGAACTCTTCAAGTGCTTTCAACATTAGTGCTTTAGTATCATCATCTACTTTAGAAGTACTTCTGATACTCTCAAATATTTGAGGGTAAGATGCTTCAATGAACGGATACATCTCTGCTTCAAAACGAACAACATTTGAAGGATCCATATCATCTAAGAAACCTTCATTTCCTGCAAATATTATAAGAACTTGCTTCTCAGCAGAAAGCGGAGAGAATGGAGGCTGCTTAAGAACCTCTACCATTCTTTGTCCACGCTCTAGCTGATTACGAGAAGTCTCATCAAGATCAGATGCGAACTGAGCAAACGCTTGAAGTTCACGATACTGAGCAAGGTCAAGTCTTAAAGTACCTGCAACTTGCTTAGTTGCTTTGATCTGAGCAGCACCACCAACACGTGAAACCGAAAGACCTACGTTGATCGCAGGACGAATACCTGAGTTGAATAGTTCAGTCTCAAGGAATATCTGACCATCTGTAATAGAGATAACGTTTGTCGGAATATACGCAGCAACGTCACCAGCTTGAGTTTCAATAATAGGAAGAGCAGTTAAAGAACCTGCACCTTTCTCATCTGAAAGCTTCGCAGCTCTCTCAAGAAGACGAGAGTGAATATAGAAAACATCACCAGGATATGCTTCACGGCCCGGAGGACGACGAAGAATAAGTGACATCTCACGGTAAGCAACAGCGTGCTTAGTAAGGTCATCATATACGATCAGACCGTGTCTAGCGTTGTCACGGAAGTATTCACCCATAGTAACACCTGTATATGGTGCTAAGAATTGAAGCGCTGCCGCTTCAGATGCAGTAGCAGATACTATAATAGTATACTCTAATGCACCATGCTCCTCTAAACGACGGATGATCTGTGCAACAGTCGACTCTTTTTGACCGACTGCAACATAGATACATACAACGCCGTTGCCTTTTTGGTTAATAATAGCATCAAGAGCAACAGTAGTTTTTCCAGTTTGACGGTCACCGATAATAAGCTCTCTTTGACCTCTTCCGATCGGCACAAGAGCATCAATTGCTTTAATACCTGTTGCTAATGGCTCATGAACAGATTTTCTATCCATAATACCAGGTGCTTTCTCTTCAACAAAACGAGTCTCTGTTGTCTCGATCGGACCTTTACCGTCAATCGGCTCACCAAGAGCATTAACAACACGTCCAAGAAGTGCATCACCAACCGGAACACGAAGAAGTTTGCCTAATCTCTTAACAGACATGCCCTCTTTTAACATTGATCCGATTCCAAGGATAACAACACCTACAGTGCTCTCCTCAAGGTTCATTACTAAACCTCTCGTTCCCTCTTCGAACTCTACCATCTCTCCAGCCATAACATTGCTAAGTCCGTAAACTTGAGCAACACCATCGGCATAAGAGACAATCTTACCCGTCTCATTTATATCAACACTTAGTTCAAAGTTATCGATACGCTCTTTGATTATTGAGCTGATTTCATCAGCCTGAATTTTTGCTACCACTACACATCTCCTCTCGTTGAAAGTTAAATTGCTTTTGCAATATGTTCTATAATTTGACTATTGATTCTTGATTTTGAGAAACTTATCTCAACACCTAGATCCTGCACATCCACTTTTATGCCATTAAAGCTGCTTTTTTCAAACTTTAAAGATATTTTTGAATCAAACTTGCTGCCTAAGCCGCTGCTTAAATCCTCAATAACTTTTGCTTCAATGTCGCTGTTGCTATATACGACTCCGCTATAACTCTTTGTCGTAACAGCTATATCTTTTCTAATCACCTCTGCCATTGCAGGGATGATGCTTATACGGTTATGCTCAGCTAAGAGTTTAATTAAATTATCAACATCTTCAGATTCTGCAGATTTTACTGCATCTAACAAAATCTCTGACTTTTGGCTCTTGCTAACATCAGGATTGTTGATGATTTGAATAAACTTTTCATCTTTAAATGCTTCTGCTAAAACAGAGAATATAGAAGATATCTTCTGCATCTTCTCTATATCAGAACTTTTTTTAAGAGCTTTTATGTATCTTTTTGCAATTAACTCTTCCATCTATGCCACCTTCTTTAAGATAACATTTGCCATTGCTTCTTTGTCAAAGCTATCATCACTTTGAGCAAGCACCTCTTTGAGCGTATCTTCTACAACGCTTCTAACCATTTTTCTCTGTTCAAAATCTATTAAAACAGCTTGTTGTTTCGCTATGATCTCAATATCTGCATCACATTGAGCCATGATATTGTCATTTACGACTTTATTCTCTTTTTTTGAGCTAACAGCGAGGTCTTGAGCGAACTTCTCAGCCGCTGCGATCTTAGCCAAAGCATCTTTTTTAAGAGCTGCCGTCTCTCTTAACTTCTCTTGTACCTTTTTCATCTCGTCTGCAATAGACTGACTTCTTGATGCAAAATAGTTTTTTACAGGTTCAGCAACAAGATACCAGATAAGCCCTGCAAACAGTATAAAGTTTACTGTTCTTTGTACTATATCGGTGCCTGCACTCTCTGCATTGCCGCTAGATGCAAATGCAAAGGTTGATATCATTAGCATAAATACTAAAACTCTACTCACATTACATCCTTATATTTGACTAAATTTAGCTTTAACAGCTTCTTTGAACAGCGGGATCTGTGATTTTAAATCACTGCTTAGCTGTTCGCGAGTCTTAGCAAGCAACTGCTCAAACTCTAAGTACTGACTAGCCAGTTCAGCACGTTTTGCTTCTATCTTACTCTCTGCTAACTCTTTAGCATCCGTAATAACCTTCTCTCTTAAGGCCGCAGCTTCCAGTTTTGCATTTGCAATTATTGATTGCGCTTTTAATTCAAGTTCTTTGATCTCTTCATCGTTTGAGCCTATTTTTTCAAGGTCTTTTTTGATGTCCTCATCTCTTTTACTCATATAAGCGAATAATGGATTGTAAAGCCAACTGTTAAGAACGACAATAAGCGTAAGAAACACGATTAATGTAGCTACGAGTAGTATCGGATTTATATCTAACATAGCACCTCCTAAAAGTTGCGTGATTATACTATGTTAAAATTAAAAGATTTGTTAAAGTGGGGAAAAATTTAAACTTTTTTTATATTTTTTATAAAAGAATTTAAATTTATTTGGATTTTGGAAGAGCTATTTGTCGAGGAGGCTTAAAAACTCTTCCAAGTGATCTTTATCGTCAAAGTCAATGGTCAGACTTTTGCTTGAACTTTTACTACTGAAACCGAGTTCTAAGAGTTTCTCTTTTATCTCTTTAAAGTCGTATGATGGAGCAGCTGTTTTCTCAGCTCCCTCTGTTTTTGAGTTTTTCATGCTCTTGATAGTTGCTTCAACTTCTCTTACGCTTAATTTCTGCCCTATAATAGAGTTGACTATAAGCTGCTGCTGCTTCTCGTCAAGCCCAACCAAAACCTTTGCATGACCAGTGCTTATCTTCTTCTCAATAAGCGCTCTTTGCGTTTTTTGCGAGAGCTGAAGAAGTCTTATGGTATTTGTAATATGGGTTCTGCTTTTATGTATTCTAGTTGAGAGCTCTTCTTGCGTAATACTGTGAAGCTTTATAAGCTCTCCGTAAGCGTGTGCAAGTTCAATAGAGTTTAGCTCATCTCTTTGAATATTCTCAATAAGAGCGAACTGTCTCATCTTCTGATCGTCGCTGTTTAAAATGATAGCGCGAATTGTTTTTAGTTTTGCAAGTTTTGATGCACGCAGTCTTCTCTCGCCGGCTATCAATACATAACCGTCAACATCTTCTGTAACGACTATCGGCTGGAGCAGTCCGTCATTTTTGATCGACTCGCTAAGTTCATAAAGAGAGCTCTCTTCAAAATGCTTTCTCGGTTGAAACGGATTTGGCCTAATATCTTTTAGAGGTATCTCTACAATTGAATCTTTTTGAGATACCTCATTTTCATACGCCTCATCTATCTCGCCTAAAAGTGCGCCCAATCCTCTGCCTAATTTTTGTGACTTCATACTTCCATAATCGCTTGTGCTAAATTTTGATACGATATAGATCCAATGGATTTTACATCATAGAGTATTGCAGGTTTGCCGAACGACGGTGATTCTGCAAGTTTTACGTTCCTTGGAACTACTATAATCTCTCCGTTGGCATCTTTAAAAAGTTTAGAATCAAAATGCTGTTTCAAATCTGCAAAAACCTGTTTTGAGAGATTGTTTTGTGCGCTAAACATTGTAGGCAAAAAACCTTTGATACTAAGTTTCTGGTTTATAGATTTTCTAACCAACTTCACGGTATTTAAAAGCTGCGCCAATCCCTCAAGCGCAAAAAATTCACACTGGATGGGTATGATTACGGAGTTTGATGCCGAGAGCGCATTTATGGTCATCGGTCCAAGTGCCGGAGGAGAGTCGATTATAATGTAGTCATAATCCTTTAGGACATTTGCTATCGCTTTTTTTAGAACCAGCTCACGACCTTTTGAGTTTTGAGCATCGTAATACTCTTTTTCTATTCCTACAAGTCCTATGTTTGAAGGGGCTAGATGAAGGGTCGGGAGTTCTGATTTTAGTATGATATCTTTTAGCTTCTTTGTTCCGATGAGAACATGATAGATATTAAACTCATAATCATTTCTATGAAATCCCAAAGATGTAGTGGCATTAGCCTGCGGATCTGAGTCTATCAAGAGCACTTTTTTCTCTGCAACGGCAAGCGAGGCAGCTAGGTTTACGGCTGTTGTCGTTTTGCCCACACCACCCTTTTGATTTGCTATTACAATTACTTCACTCATCTTAGACTGTATATCCTCTCTCCGTTGACTACAACAGAACCGTCACTCTCTAGCGACGCCCCTTCTAAAGAAATTCTTAAATTTTTACCATGTGTATAAAAGTTTTGATTTCTGTAAAATTCTAACTTATATTTACTAAAAACTTGCTTCCATGAACTCTTTTTTTCAAGATTTGTAAAATATCTCTCTATCAGCTCTTCTCGCTTCAAATCTACGTCCAATTTTTCAAAACTCTCAGGTGCCTCTGCTATGTTTAACCCGACTCCGCAGAGAATACTCTCTTCAACAATATTAGTGATCATACCGCCTATTTTTCGATCTTTTATATAAAAATCGTTAGGCCACTTAAGCCAGACCTTCGAGCCAAACTCTTCAAGTGTCTCTTTTAAAACATAGGAGAAATATATAGATGCGGATTCCAGTTTCAGATCTTGAGGCAACTGCTGAAGTGCAATAGAAAAAGATAAAAAGAGATTATCTTTAACTCCGATCCAAGAGTTTTCCCTGCTCCCGACACCTGCTGTTTGAGAGTCCGCCACTACTGCGTAAGGAGAAGAGACTTTTCCCTCTTTTATCAGCTCTTTTAGATATTTTTGAGTTGAGTCCACACTCTCAAGATAGAGTATCTGCAACCCCTATCCTTTTCCCGTTTATATATGAGAGAATATCCATCTCTTTTTTTGATTCAGGCTGAACCGTATAGACTCTGATACTACCTTTTTTGCATCCGACTATAATGGAGTCTTTTTCCACTTTTAATATTTTGCCGCTCTCGTTTTGAGTCTCATTTTCCAAAAACTCTATCTTTTTGAGCTTCAGTCCGCTAGTAAGATATACTCCCGGCCATGGGGTGAATGCACGGTACTTGTTAAACAGAGTCCTTGCCTCTTCAAACTCTACCTCTCCGTCTTGTTTAGTAATTTTAGTGCAGTGAGAAGATTTTGTCTCATCCTGCTTAATAGGAGTATATTTATCAAAGTTTTGAAGCACTTCGAGAGTAAGCTCACACGCGACATCTGTCAATCTCTCAAAGAGCGACTCCGCCATCTCATTTTCGCCTACATTAATCTCTTCTATCTTGATAATACCTCCAGTATCTAACCCCTCATCCATCAGCATAGCGCTAACGCCTGTTTTCTCATCTCCATTCAGAAGAGTCTGCTGAATAGGGCTTGCTCCTCGATACTGCGGAAGTATTGAAGCATGAAGGTTTATACATGGAGCATGTTGAAGTATTTCGCGCGGAAGTATCTGACCGTAAGCTGCCACGACGATATAGTCACACTCTATCTCTTTGAGTCTCTTAACAACATCTGCATCTCTTAATCGATTTGGCTGGAAGACCTCAATGTTGTTTTGAAGCGCTATTGTCTTGACGATCGGGGGAGTAAGGATTTTTTTGCGCCCTACCGGTTTGTCAGGCTGTGTATAGACGGCGACGACTTCGATACCGTTTGTATTAATAACTTTTTCTAAAATACGCCCTGCATACTCAGGTGTGCCCATAAAGATTATTCTCATCACTTCGCCTTTGTAAAAAGAGTTCCACCCTCATGTCTGTTCTGCAGCATAAGACTTTTTATGTCGCTTAAATCATATCCGCTGGTAAGGACCATATCGATTCCATGTCCCAAAAGATAATTTGCCGCTTTTAGCTTTGTCAATATTCCGCCTGTCGCAAAAGCACCGTGCGGAGTCGCCTCTTTTTCAAGCTCATTCTCATCTATACTATCTACTACTTTGAGTATTTTTGCATCTGAGAATTGTCTTGGATCTTTATCGTAGTAAGCGTCAATATCTGAGAGTATTATTAACAGATCTGAATCGGTATGTTTTGTGATATAAGCAGAGAGCTGGTCATTGTCGCCGACAACAAGCTCTTTTGTAGATGTAGCATCATTCTCATTGACAATAGGAATGACTCCGTTTGAGAGAAGCGTATTTACCGTATCTTTGATTCTCTGTATCTCATCATCTCTTTGAAGATTTGCAGCGGTCACCAAAACCTGAGCACTCAGTACGTCATGCGCTCCAAACTTCTTGCTGTACTTGTTCATAAGTATAGGCTGTCCGATCGCTGCTAAAGCCTGCTTGTTCTGCAGTACGCTTCTATCGAGCTTTAACGCCGTATAGCCTGCGGCAACTGCGCCCGAAGAGACCAAGATCACTTCATTGCTCTCTCTTAGTTCACATAAAAAGTCAACCAGTTCTCTCATTCTTTCCAAGGCGATAGAGTCATTTTGTGTAAGAACTGCACTCCCTACTTTTACGACAACTCTTCTCATCTTCAGTGCTCTGATCTTTTTGATTGAACAAGTTTGAAAAGAGCATTTTTCAGAGGCTCTATATTTTTATTTGCAGCTGAAGATATTGGTGCTACAAAATATGGAAGCTCTCTGTTATAGCCAAGCGTCTCATCTGCAGTTTTTTGAATAAAATAAGGCATTGACGCATCAAAAGCTATATCACTGCTTGTAGTAGCTTCTACACCCACTATCTCTAAAAAGCTGTTGATAAGCTCGGCTATCTCATCAAGCGAGACTACGTCGGCTCTTGTTAATGCTATTGCATATTTGCTGTGTGCGAGTTTATCCGAGAATGCCGCTACTTCCGCTTTGAGTGTCTCTATCTGCTCTCTTAGGTCTCTATATGAAGCCAAGTCCACCATAAAGAGGAGTATCTCTGTTCTCTCAATATGTCTTAAGAACTCTATTCCAAGCCCTTTGCCCTCATGCGCTCCGCCGATGATCCCCGGAATATCCGCCATAATAAATGACTCGAAATCACCTATGTTGACCTGACCAAGCTTTGGAGTAAGTGTAGTAAACTCATAGTTTGCGATCTCTGGACGTGCATTTGAAACGGTAGAGATAAGAGTCGATTTTCCAACATTTGGAAAACCTACAAGACCGACATCGGCTATAAGTTTAAGATCAAGCTTGATCCTTCTTGTCTCGCCCTTCTCTCCCGGCTGTGCATAGGTAGGTCTTTGGTTTGTAGATGACTTAAAGTGTGTATTTCCAAGTCCGCCTTTTCCGCCTGTTATAAATAGCTCTTCTTGCCCATCTTTTAACATATCAAAAACGATCTCACCACTGTCCATATCGATGATCTGTGTTCCCGGAGGCACTATGACCACTTTTTTTGCACCAGACTTTCCGGTCATATTTGAGCTCTCACCCGGAGCACCGTTATCTGCTTTTATATGCATCTTTTTTTGAAAATGAGAGAGTGTATGGGTATTGTTGTCACACTTGAACCAGATATCGCCGCCTTTGCCGCCGTCACCGCCGTTTGGACCACCGTTCACTACAAATTTTTCACGACGAAATGCAACACACCCCGGACCACCTTTGCCTGAAGAGACCGTTAGCTCTACGCTATCTGTAAACATATATTTTCCTTGATGTTTAATACTTAAGAATTTACTACTGATAATAAAAAGTAAATTGTTAAATATTTTAAATTTTCTTAGGCAGTTAACCTAATGGTGAAGTAGAAATATTTGAGCCGAAGCTCAAATAGTTGTAGAATTATGCAGCGGGGATTATTGAAACTTGTTGACGTTTTTTATCTTTTCTGTGAAAAGATACAACTCCATCAACCAATGCAAAAATCGTATGGTCTTTTCCCATACCGACATTTTTACCAGGGTGAACCTTAGTTCCTCTTTGGCGGATAATGATATTACCGGCTACTACAGCCTCTCCACCGAATTTTTTTACACCTAGTCTTCTACCAGCCGAGTCACGATTATTCTGTGTACTACCTTGACCTTTCTTATGTGCCATCTTAGATCTCCTTGAGTTTTTTTAGCTTATGCTGCTATATTTGTAATACGAACGCGCGTATAATCTCTTCTAAAGCCTCTTTTTACTTTAGAGTCTTTACGGCGACGCTTTTTAAAAGTCACGACTTTCTTCTCACGACCTTCATTGATAACCTCAGCAGTTACAACAGCGCCGTCTACAAATGGTGCTCCAACTTTAAGTTCGCCTGCATTAACAGCTAGAACTTCTTTAATCTCGATAGAAGCTTTAGGCTCAAGAGACATTTTATCTAATAATAAAATATCACCCTCTTGAACTTTATACTGCTTGCCACCGTTTTTGATAATTGCGTACATCTACAATTCCTTAAATCTTTAAATACTTGGGTCCCCGTGGGTGTTTAATCTACATTCCCATTGGTTTTGTTTCTACAAAAAGTTCGGAATTATACTCTTACAAGCTTTAAGTATTGTTTAATCATAAAATTATATTTCAATATTTTTACTCTCATAGAACTTTTTTAACCATAAATCGAGCGGAGCTATAAATCTATATATAACAGGTACCACAAGAAGAGTAAGAACCATTGAGCTTAAAAGCCCTCCGATTATGGAGATCGCCATCGGCGCTTTTGTCTCGCTTCCAAGTCCCTCTCCAAGAGCAAGAGGAAGCATTGCAAAGACCATTGCAATGGTGGTCATAAGTATCGGGCGGAGTCTCTTCTCTCCCGCTTCTATAAGTGCCTCATCCGCATTTTTGCCGTTTTGCATAGCATGGTTTGCAAAATCAACAAGCAACACCGCATTTTTTCCAACCATTCCCATCAGAAGCATAAACCCGATCATAACAAAAAGACTAAATTGCAGCCCTGAGATGTAGAGTGCTAGCATAACGCCGATAATGCTAAGAGGAAGTGCAACCATTATGATAATGGGCTGAATAAGTGATTCATACAAAATCGCCAAGATAATAAACATCAAGATAACACTCAAAGCTATTGCTGCCGCAAAAGCATCTGCCGTCTTTACCATCTCTTCGGCAAATCCCGTAAATCTGTATGTCACGCCTTTTGGCAGCAGTTTTTCAATCTCCTCTTCGGTATAGGAGACCGCACCGCCAAGATCAAGTCCGAAAAGGTCTGCAAAAATTGTCACTTCTCTTTCTCTGTCAAAGTGGTTTATCGTAGCAAGCGTTTGGCTCTTTGTAAAAGTTACCAAGCCGTCAAGATAGACGAGCCTCCCCTCTTTTGTTCTGACTTGAAGTTTTTTAACATCCGCCAAAGAGACTCTCTCTTCATCGCCAAATCTCAACGTAATGTTGTACTGTTTACCATCCTCTTCAAAATAGGATATTTCCAGATCGCTTGAGAAGGCTATAGATATTGCCTCTGCTATATCCGATGCTGAAACTCCCAAACTAGATGCATTTTCTCTTAAAATATTTATATCAATTTGTGGTTTTGGCTCATCCAAATCTGTGTCAATATCGACAAACCCCTCTTTTTTTGAGAGATACTCAACCAAATTTTTCTTAGCCCTCTGCAGATCTTCAAAGGAGTCGGACTTTAATACTATCTGATAAGGAACCGATACTCCTGCACCTTTAATGTCGGGAATCGCCGAGGCGGTTATGAACATATCTTTTTTAAAGACCTCAAGCTTCTGCCTAAAATCTTGAATGATCTCCTCTTGGCTTTGCTCTCGTTTATCTTTTGGAGTAAGTTTTACATAGATAAGCGCTTTATGCTTCTCCTGGTTTGTGTTGTAGCCTACATTTAAGGTCGTATATTCTACATGAGGATTGGCTCGCACCAACCCCTCAACCTTTTTGGACTTTTTCACCATCTCTTCAAGCGAGATCCCTGCATCTGCTTTTATCTTTATCTCAAACTCCGACTTATCCTCTTTTGGTATAAAATCCATACCGATCTTTGGAAATAGCGATAGCGAGCCGAAAAAGAGTATAAGTGCAAAAATCAGAGTAATAGTTTTAAACCTTAGAACCACTTTGAGCATCGCTTCATAGATGCGCTCAAGATATCTGAAAATAGGCTCCGTTAAATTATAGAACCTGCTCTCGCCTCCCTTTAAAACCCTAGCACTCAAACTCGGGATAAAACTAAGAGCAATAGTGTAGGAGATGATGATGGCAAACCCGACGGTCATGGCAAAGCTCTCAAAGAACTTGCCGACTATTCCGCTCATAAGCGAAACAGGAATAAAAACCGCCAAAAGCATTGCAGAGATAGCCAAAATGGTAAAAGCCATCTCTTTTGTACCCTCGTAAGCAGCCTCAAACTTGCTCATGCCCGCTTCCATCTTTTTGTAGATGTTCTCAATAACCACGATCGCATCATCTATGATAATACCGATGGCAAGAGTAAGCCCGATAAGAGTCATTTTGTTGAGATCAAATCCCATGTAGTTCATAAGCGCAAAGGTGCCTAAAATAGATGAGGGTATGGAGAGAGCAGAGACAAAGGTGATGGTAAAATTTCTTAAAAAGATAAAAACGATGATCGCGGCTAAGATCGCACCGTAGATAAGGTCAAACTCGACATCTTTTAAAGAGTTGATGATAAATGGCGAGGTATCGTTTAAAACCTTGACTTCAAACCTCTCTCCTGCCATGGCTTCAAGCTGCGGAACAACCTTTTTTACGCGCTCTACAATGCCAAGAGTATTTGTGCCTGAGATCTTTTGAACCTCAAGCATAACACCCTCTACACCGTTGTATGAAGCGTAACTTTTGGCGTCACTTAGAGAGTCTTTGACCTCGGCGATATCTCTTAATCTTATATTATCTTTTATCTTTATGTTCTTTAGCTCTTCAATGCTTAGCGCATCCGCTTTTGTTTTAAGTGTAAGCTCCTGCTCTTTTGTTATAAGCTTTGCGCCGCCTATCTTTACGTTCTCTCTGGCTACCGCCGAGTTTAGCTCTGAGATGGTGATAGCGTATTTGTTCAACTTATTTGTATTTGGAAATATCTTTATCTCTCTATCTTTATATCCGACGATATTTATTGCACCAACGCCGTTTATCTTCTGAATAGATGGCTTTACCTTCTCATCTGAAAAGAGCATAAGATTTTGAAGAGTATCGCCCTTTGCGGTTAAAAAGATGTTGATAATGGGCGCTGAGCCTATATCAAGCTTGCTTACAAGCGGAGTCTGGGCATCATTTGGGAGTTTCACGGCTGAGACTTTGTCTCTTACGTCATTTGTCGCTTCGTCAATATCACGCTCTAAAAAAAACTTTACCGTGACTACGCTCACACCGTCACTGCTGCTTGAAATTATGCTATCAATTCCGCCGATCCTTGATATGGCATCCTCTATCTCATCCGTCACCTGAGACTCGATCGTGCCCGCTTCCGCTCCCGGATAGTTTGTCTGAATGGTGACTATTGGAAAATCGACATTTGGAAATAGAGCCGAGGGCATATACTTGTAGCTCATAAAGCCAAATATTGCCAACGTGACAACATACATAAGAGTCGCGATCGGTCTTTTTATGGCTAGTTTATACATAGAGGCTACTTTTTGGTCTCAATATAACCATCCCCAAAGAGTCCTGCGGCAAAACCCTTTACCTCAACTTCTGCGTGCAGTTTTCTACTCTGCTTGTCCACATGCGGGTAGAGTTTTGTAATGACGCCTCTATGCTCTTTCTCATCCCCGTCAACCTTGTATCTAAAGCTCTGTCCTATCTTTACATCCTGCCAATACTTCTGGTCAAACTCCAAAACAAGCTTTCTCTCCACTCTGCTTTGCAGTTTTAAAACGACCTTTGGCGCCATCTCGGTTACGACATCCCCGATCTCTACGCTCTTTTCATATACAACACCCTCAAACGGAGCGTAAAGCATACTCTTTTTATAGAGTGCCTCTCTGTATGTGAGGTTTGCTTTTGCAAGTTCAAGCGCTGTTTTTGACTTCTCATAGGCAAGAGCGTAGATATCAAACCTTGCCTCATCTATGAGATGGCGGACTTTTTGTTGTCTCTCATAATCTCTTGCGGCATACTTATACTCAACCTCTGCATTTGCCAACTCTGCTTTTGCAACATCCAAGAGCGCTTTTATATCGTCATTAGCAAGCACTGCAAGCAGATCTCCCTTTTTTACGCTGCTAGAGACCTCTGCACGCACCTCTTTTACAATTCCGCCTGCATGAAACGCCAAAGCCGCATCTTTAAGAGGCTCTACGAAAAAGTTTGCATAAACATCCTGTGCATTGAGGCTTAAGAGGCTAAAAAGCACACCAAATAATATCTTAATCACTGTATAAACTCCTCTAAATTTCTGCCGCTGTAGAAGTAGTACGCGGCATATGCTACCTGCAGATCATTTAATGAACTCTCATAAAGAGAGGTAGCATCTGTTTTAGCACTTAGTGCGTCCAGATAGATAACATAATCCACCAAACCCGCACTGTACTTCTCGTTTATGGTCTTAAATGCGCTTGATGCAGCGACCAAGGAACTTTTTGCGCTCTTTATCTTCACTTTTGCGCTCTTGATTCTCTCTTTTGAGAGCCCATAACGAAGCTTCTGCTCTTTTGACATATATTTTATCTTCTCATTCAGAGCCTTTGCATTTAGAAGCAGAGAATCTCTTTGCTCTTTTGTAGCGCTATAGTCAAAGATTCTCATATTCAGAGTAAGCATAAATACATTTTGTCTATCAATCTTTGCAAAGTGATCCTCGGCTATATCTCCATACTCATAAACCGTGTAGGTATCCTCCGCTTTTATATTTGGATAGTAGATGCTCTCGATAGCATCTGCGCTATTTTTAAGAGCTCTCTCTTTATAGATAAGCGACTTTATGGCATCTTTGGTCTCAATGTCGCTAATATCCACCTCTTTAAAGTGGGAATCATCAAAACTCTCTATCTCTCTGCCGACTTTAAGCTCCAGAGAGCTTTTACGCTCAAGGAGCTCGTAGCTGAGCGACTCTATCTCATAAAGAGCTCTCTCATAAGATGCTCTGAGCCTCTCTACGTCATCCTCTGTAGCCAGTCCCGCGCCTCGAAACTGTTTCACTCTCTCAAGCTGTTCATGCAGAGATTTTTTAGCGTCCTCTTTTGCTCTGAGGCTCGCTTGTAAAGTTAAAATGGTGTAAAAATCTCCGACTATCTCCAAAGAGAGCTCTTGTTTTAGGCTCTCTTCATCATGCAAGCTTGAAGAGAACTCATCTTTTGCTTTTTGCACTAGTGCTGATCTTGCTCCGCCGTCATAAATATCAAACTCTGCTTTGGCGTATCCTGCATAGACATCTTTTATCTGAAAAACTGTTCTGTCGCTTGTGTTTGTGTAGGAGGCACCGATATCTACGGTAGGAAGATAGCCGCTCTTTTTTGATTCGACTTCTTGGAGTTTTGATTCTTTTATATATTTTGAAGATTTTATATTGTTGTTATTTTGATAAGCATACTCTAAAATAGATTGCAGGCTCTCTGCCGCCGCAAGAAAGGGCAGCATCAAAAAGAGGAGTTTTATCATTGTACCAGCGCTACTGCATCGATCTCTACAAGTGCATTTTTTGGAAGCGTCCTAACTGCGACAGTTGAACGGGCAGGTTTGTGAGAACCAAAAGCCTGGGCATATATCTCATTGACCGTTACAAAATCATCCATTGAGTCTAAAAATATAGTCGTTTTAATGACACTCTGCATTGAAGCTCCAGCCTCTTCTAAAACTGCCTGAAGATTTTTCAGTACCTGTTTTGTCTGAATAACCACATCATTTTCAAGCATAACTCCCTCAGGAGTAAGCGCAATCTGCCCCGATGTAAAAACCATACCGTTTGCTACTACAGCTTGAGAGTATGGACCTATTGCCGATGGCGCCTTGTTTGTTTGTACGAATTTCATTATGTTATGTGTCCTTTTTATTAGTTTATTAAAGTTCCTGCAAAATTAAAACTCTTTTGCCTCTTTTACTTCATCCAAGAGTTCATAAAAGCCCTCAACGCTTCTGCCGCCGATAGTCGTCAGGATCACTTTGCCATCTTTTGTCAAAAAGTAATGTCTTGGAACAGGGGTTGTCTCAAGGTGAGAAGGAATATCGTCTATGTCTCTTGAGAGATAGATAAGTACGTAACTCTTTTTAAGCCTCTGTATCACCTCATCTTGAGATAGAACCTCTTTTTCAAACTTTTCGCAATATCTGCAATACTCAGAACCTATAAAAAGATAGATATCTTTCTTCTCCTTTTTTGCCTCTGCCAATGCTTCATCGTAATCACTCGGCCAATCAAAAGCACTAAGATTAAAGACAAACAGCATCACTAAAAGTAAATATCTCATACTATCTTACTCCCACGTATCTATTAAATTTTTAAAAACTTCATAAAGAGACTCGACCTCTTTTGCCGTCGTTCTTTCATTTACTGCATGAATTGTATCATTTATTACACCAAACTCTACAACGTCGATTCCCATCGGAGCCATGTGCCTTGCATCTGAAGTTCCGCCTGCTGTGGAGTGCTTGGGTTTAATGCCCGTTACTTTTTCTACTGCGCCATCTATATTTCTTACAAGCTTTGTATCTGTATCTGTTTTAAATGGGTATGAGCCTTGAGTGAGTTTCAGCTCATAATCCACCCCCTCAAGATTTTTAGCCACAAACTCTCTCACCTCTTTTTGCGATGTAAGCGTTGTATTTCTTACATTAAACATCAATTTGAGCTCATTTGGAGTCACGTTTGTCACCTGCATACCCGCACGTATGTCTGTGATGACAAATTTGCTCGGTGCAAAGAACTCATCTCCGTTGTCCAGATCCATTCCAGCCATATTTGAGAGTCTTGGAGCAATAAGGTCTATCGGGTTTATAGATTTCTCAGGATAGGCAGCATGTCCCTGCTTGCCCTTTATGGTTATATATCCGTTTATTGAGCCTCTGCGGCCGACTTTAATAGCATCGCCGAACTCTACCTCGCATGTAGGCTCAGCTACGACTGCGGCATCTGGAAGCATAGAGTTCTCTTTTAGGTATTTTAAGACCTCTATCGTTCCGTAAGTTCCCTCGCCCTCTTCATCTGAGGTTAAAAGTGCAGAGAGTGTTCCTTTGAAATCTTTTGTCTCTTTTAGGGCTTGAACAAATGCAGCAACACCGCTTTTCATATCCTGAGTGCCGCGTCCGTATATGTAACCGTCCTTTTCTACGGCTTCATAGGGGTTTGTATTCCAACCGTTCCCCACAGGAACTACATCTACATGTCCTGCAAAACAGAGATGTTCACCCTCACTAAATTTTTTATAAATAAAGAGGTTTTTAACGCCCTCTACATCTACACGCACAGCTTTAAAATCGTCTAAATAACTCTCAATAAAATCCAAAAGCCCGCCGTCATCAGGCGTCTCACTCTTTTGTTCTACCATGTATTTAAAAAGTTCTAATGTTTTCATATATTGCCTAATCTTTTTAACTGATCGCGAATTATACTATATGTTATTATTTTTCACACTTTGTAAATTGTAATTCCCGTTAAAGAAAAAATTGTTACTAATAGTTTTTCATAAAGCATTTTATGCTAGAATAGCAGCAAAATTATTCGAGGATCTATTTGTTATGCTAGCAGAAATCAAAGATAACCGTCAAAACTACGTTGAAAAGATTATAAACAATTTAGATGAATACTCCTACAGAAACAAGAGATATCACATCAATTTTGCGGTTGCCATTGTCTACTGTACCAAAAATATCGATCTTAGAGAGATAATAGACGTTAAAAGAAAAACGGACAAGTATATATCTCTGGATAAAAACCTATCTTGTGTTGTTTTTGACTGTATCGATTCCGAATCTTCCCAGAGAGCCGCTTTAAATCTTCAAAAACAGGTTGAAGAGAGCTGTCTGAGCGAGGACTTGTTTATGGAGGTAACTACATCTATTGAGTATGAAAGTGCTCCAAAAATGACCAATTATCTTTTTGACACGCTTGAAGAGTTTCTTTACCATATTGAGGTAGAGAGCAAGTTAGCTGCTATAAGCTGATCTAATCCCAATCATCCAAAGCGAATCCTTTTGGATTTGCATTCTCTTTTGTCTTGTTTATCTCCGGTTCGGTATCCTTTTGCTCACTTTTTTTGCGCAGCTGCTCCTCATACTTCAACTCTAAACCGTTGCTTGTCATCACAAAACCCTCTACTTTGATCTTACCCTCATGTATCGCTTTATGGTGCTCTTTACACAGCGGAACAAGATTATGCTTAGAGTCCTTGTGAAAGTGATCAATAAAGCCTTTTGCATCTGCCAATGATTTATGGTTTATATGATGTACGTCATCTGCCATTGCACCGCATATAATACATTTGGTCACATAGAGCTCTTTGTTGTATTTGCTCGTTTTTTTCTTAACAAGAAGTTCTAACTCGTCAAAATCCTTTGCAAGTCTTTTTCTGATCCTGTTTGCCGTATCTAAAAATTCGCTGTCCATATGAAGAGACTTTGCGAACTCCAGCCCGTATATACTGCTTCCGCTTCCTGCTTGAAGGACTCTGTTAAATATAAGCTTATCTGACATCTCATCATACTCTACGCTAAGGTGCAGATCTACGACGTTTTTAAGCGCTCTTATCTCCTGCATGGTTGAGAGCTGATGAAGATGTGTGGCAAAAAGAAATATAGAGCGCAGAGATGAGAGCTTGATGATGGCGCTTGAGACTATGGCAACGCCTGAGAGCGTCTCTGTTCCGTGGCTTATCTCATCTCCAAGGATCAGTGAGCGCACGGTTGCACGGTTAAAAATATTTTTAAGCTCCAGCATCTCAACGGCAAAAGTTGAGAGCCCTTTTGCAAGGTTGTCTCTTGATACGATCCTTGTAAAGAGAGAATCAAAAAGTGAGAACTTCATAACAGATGCACTTACAAAAAAACCTGCCTGAGCCATAAGTGTTGCAAGTCCGATACTCTTCATTAGTGAAGATTTTCCGCTTGAGTTTATGCCGTAGAGCAAGACTCCGTTGATCTGATGACCGTCATGGAGCGTAGAGTCGAGCATCACGGTTGTCGGGTGGGGAAGATCCATGTATGAGCGCTCCCCCATAACTATGTCGTTTGGAACATAGATACCGCTATTCTCCTGTATCTCTATAAGCGGGTGGCGAAGCTGCATTATCTGCATAAAATTTTCATCCGCTTCTACATCCACTATCATAGGTCTTGAGTGTTTGTACATCTCGGCTGCTTTTGATGAGCTGACACCTACATCCAAGTCGGCGACATAGTTTATCACCCTATCAAAAAGAAGAGAGTATCTTCTCTCATAAACACCTTGAAGCTGAATAAATCTCTCTTTTGCAAGAGTGATTATTTTGCGGCGGTTTTTCATAATAGTATCTGAGATGTCATCGGTGAAGCTGGATGTTATCTTTACGTTGTTTGTCAGTTTTTTAACCGCAAAATCTTTAAAATCCTCAGATCTTTTAAACTCAGACTCTATCATCGAAAATCTGTTTTTGCTAAGAGAGATATAGTAGCCCTCTTTTTCTAAAAAGCCTAAAGTGACCAATTTTGAGCTGCTTAGTGCATTGGCATCCTCAAGCATAAGCTCGATCTTTGAGACGATCTCTTCAAATGCCTTAAAAAAGGTTCTGTTCTCTTTTACCAAAGTGTCGATCGTCTCATCGACACCACTCATTAAGAAGTTCTCATCTACCGTTGCATTTGTAAAACGGCGGGATACATCCAGATCTATGCTCTTGGCAATATCTCTTAAAAACTCATCGACTTCGCTTTCGTGAAAGGGTATCTTTTGTATCTTATGTTTTTTGGCATATCGTATCAGCTCTTTGACACTCAGCATCGAGTCGTAGATGTGGTTCATCTCAAAAGGGTGCAACTTGCCAAGATCGAGTCTGCGTGAGAGTCTCTCAAGATCATAAACTCCGCGCATTATCTCATCAAGATATCTTGTATGTGATGAGACCTTCTCTATTAAGTCGTATCTTCTCTCAAGCTCCTCCCTCTCCATAATAGGGTTTAAGAGTCTCTCTTTTAGAAGTCTTCGCCCTATTGCCGTTGCACTCTTATCAAGCATCTTTAAAAGAGTGAACTCTTTTTTATCTCTTGAGATAACGCCCATCTGTTCAAGCGCGCTGTTTCCAAGGTACATAAAACGGCGGTTGTCTATTATTTTTGGATAATCCAGTTTCTGAATGATGTGGATGTCGTGTTCGATCACAAAGTCAATAAGTATCGCGAGCGACTCGGTAATCATCGGACTTCTCTCAAGGTCTAGATGCTCTATGGCAGATAGTAGAGATTGAATTTGATATACCTCGCGAAAAAGCTTGTTTTGAAACTCGATTTTTTCTCTTTTGTTGTTTACGCTGTAGTTGTAATGCTCGGGAATTTCAAGATAGTGCATGACACGGCGCTGGTCATCGACTCCGTCCAAAAATGTCACAACAACTTCTGAAGTGCGGTAGGTGTTTAGCAGATTAAATAGCTCATCTAATGCATAAGAGGGGTCTTCGCTTGTTCCGTGACTCTCATATAACCATGTTTTTCCTGTAGTTACGTCGATCGCGCTGTAGCCTACTGTATATATGCCTTTATGTTTGTCAATCAAAATTGATGCTATATAGTTATCGTCATTGTCGATGATGTAGTCAAAATTTGTTCCCGGAGAGACTATCTGTGAGACATATCGGCTTATTTTTGGAGGATTTCCCTTCTGCTTTATAACTACTACGGTGTATTTCTGCTCCGAAATAAGACGGCTTAGGTATCTCTCAAAAGAGACAGCAGGAACTCCTGCTAAGAGAGGGTTTTTATCGCTATTTTCAATGATGTTTTTATTTTTTTTGGTCAACTGGATATTTAAGAGTTCGGCGATCTCTTTTGCTTTTCCGACCTGCTCTTCGTCGTTGTTTATCTCATAAACTTCAAAGAAGGTCCCTATCTCCATAAAAACAACGGTATCTCGCCCGTACTTCTCTTCAAAATACCTCTGCAGCTCAAAATATACTTGAGTAAGAAGCTTCTCTTTGTTGTTTAAAATAGAGTTTATCTCAGATGCAAACATAAATCACTTTTATCTTTATTTTTAATAAAGTGGATTATATCACAAAGAGTATTTAATAAAAAGTAACACCTCTATTAAAATATAAGATAAATTTATGACATTTTATTGACAACAAAATAAAACTTTACTATAATCACAAAAAACAAAATCTAATAATAGGGAATCTAATCTATGAACATCAAAATAGCTCTGGCACTAACGCTGGCAACTGCCCTCTTCTCTCAAGATATAAAAACTACAATCAACGAAATTCTCTCGACAAACCCGATTATTTTAGAGAGACTTAAAAACTACAATGCAACCAAAGAGGACATTACAACCGCTCAGGCTGGATATTTTCCAAAGATAGACTTATCTATGGGAATTGGTAAAGAGGATGGTGAAAAACCGGTAGACCAAGAGTTTGATTATAGTGTTTATCAAAACTCTATCACTTACACACACAATCTCTTTAACGGTTTTGAGACAACTCACAGAGTAGGACAGCAAAAAAACAGAACTACGGCTGCGGCTTACAGCTATGTAGAGAAAGTAAATGACACCTCTTTTGAGACGCTAAACAGCTATTTAGAAGTGATGAAAAACAGCGAACTTCTTAATATACAAAAAGAGAACATAGAGATAAATACAGAGATATTTAAAAAAGTACAAAAACTCTACGACTCTGGGCTTACTACACTCTCAGAAGTAAACAAGATCGAATCTGCGCTCTCTCTTGCAAAATCAAACTACGTCGTTCAAGAAAATACTCTTCTTGATGCAATGCACAAAATGAAAAGATTGCTCGGACGCTATCTAGAACCTTCTGCAATGACAAGACCGCAAGATGTAGCACTTCCTCAAACTATAGAAGAAGCAACTAAGCTTGCAGTGCAAAACAACCCGTCTCTTCTTGTAGGTACTTATAATATAAAGATGGCAAGAGAGAGATTCGAAGAGAAAAAAGCTCCTTTTTTCCCATCTATAGATCTTGAAGTATCTAAAAGTATGAATAAAAACCTAAGCGGCATCGAGGGCAATTACGATAACCTAAGAGCTATGGTATACCTGAAGTACAACTTCTTTAACGGCTTTGCAGATAAGGCTGAAGTTCAAAAAAGCATAAGCTCTATCCATCAGGAGATTGAGACAAAAGATAAATTAAGACGTGAAGTTATTGAGGGGATGAACCTTGCATGGTCTGCAAATGAAAAACTATCATCACAGCTTGAACATCTAAACGAATATAAAAGATTCTCACTTAAAACTCTAACTCTCTACTCTAAAGAGTATGATCTGGGTCGTCGCTCGCTGCTTGATCTTCTATCTGCTCAAAATGATTTTATTGCAGCAAAAGCACAGATCATAAATACAGAATACAATCTGCTTTTTGCAAAATATAGAGTTCTAGATGCTATGGGAACTCTAGTTTCAACGGTTCTTGGAGAAGAGAACACATCATACGCAAGCGTAGGACTTAATGGAGAAACTCCAAAAAATAGTGATAAACTACCGATCTCTTATGATAGATAACTAAGACAATTATACAAAATAAGATTTCAAAAGGTCCCAAATGCTTTTAACAAGAGCTGAGAATTTAAAAATGGATGCCTTGCTTGACTGCTTGGTACTGTTTACAAAGCTATATCACAAACCATTTTCAGCCGAAGCTCTAACGGCAGGATTGCCTATAGAGCCAGGAAGCGATTCTCCTGAACTTTTTTCAATAGATAATGCAAAGGGTCTTTTTTCCCGTGCCGCTGAAAAAGCGGGACTAAAGTCTTCACTTATTAAAAGACCTCTGTCTCAAATTTCACCTTTGCAACTACCTATGATACTTCTTCTTTCCAACCAAGGGGCATGTATTTTAGACAGCTTCAATAAAGACGGCACAATGGCAAAGATCGTTATGCCTGCGGAAGAAGCGATTGAGCAATGGGTAGATATAGAAGTCTTGGAAGATGAGTATATCGGCTTTGGCTTTATGATAAAAAAAGCTTTTGAGTACGGCGAAAAAAACTCCAGAACACTTCATCTTAACCAGAAACACTGGTTCTGGAGCACAATAAAACTCTCATTACCGATATACAAAGATGTACTATACGCTTCACTGCTAATAAATCTCTTTGTGCTTGCTGCTCCGCTTTTTACTATGAATGTTTATGACAGAGTAGTGCCAAACAATGCTATTGAAACTCTTTGGGTCTTTGCAATCGGGGTAAGTGTAGTTTATATTATAGATACATTTTTGAAATTCACCAGGACCTATCTCCTCGAATCGGCTGCGAAAAAGAGCGATGTCATTATGTCATCGATAATCTTTGAAAAAGTGCTAGATCTAAAAATGGCTCATCATCCCGCATCTGTCGGCTCTTTTGCAAGTAATATAAAGGATTTTGACTCTATTAGAAGCTTTCTTACAAATGCTACAATGACGGCTATCATAGATCTTCCATTTACCGTTATATTCCTCCTTGTAGTCGGTTATATAGGCGGCTGGATTGTTCTTATTCCAATAATTACCATGTTTTTTATAATAACTTATGCTTTGATCATAAAAAAACCGCTTCAAGAGAGCATAGAGAGCACACATGAGGCAAATGCCAAAAAAAGCTCTATCCTTATAGAGTCTCTTAACAATATAGAGACTTTAAAAACTCTAGGCGCAATCAACCAATCTCAATGGAAGTGGGAAGAATCAACAGGAGAGATAGCCTCAAAAAGTCTAAAGTCTAGACTTTTGTCGGCATCTATACCTACAGTAACTCAGTTTCTTATCCAGCTGAACACCGTTATGATAATTGTTGCAGGTGTCTATCTTATTCAAGAGTTCGAGCTATCTCTTGGTGGACTTATAGCCATTGTAATACTAACATCAAGAATATTGGCACCGATGGGTCAAGTTGCGGCACTTTTAACAAACTACGAAGATACAAAGACATCTTACGAAATCTTAAATGAGATAATTTCTCAGCCAAGTGAAAGACCTAACGGCAAAAAATTTCTGCAAAAGCCTAATTTCAGCGGCCACATAGAGTTTGCAGACGTCACCTTCTCTTATCCAAACAGTGACGTACCGGCACTCAAAAATGTCTCTTTTACTATTAACCCAGGAGAGCATATCGCCATTATAGGCAGAATAGGTTCAGGCAAGAGCACTATTGAGAAGTTGATCTTAGGGCTCTATGAACCTGATTCAGGTCAGATTCTTATAGACGGTATAGATATAAAACAGATAGACCCTGCAGATTTGAGAAAAAATATCGGCTATGTATCGCAAGATATTATGCTTTTCCGCGGAACAGTAAAAGATAATATTACCTTTTGTGCAACACACGCAAGTGATTCATCTATGATTCGCGCCGCACAGATCAGTACAACTTCAGACTTTATAAAAAAACACCCTAAAGGGTATGAGATGCCAATAGGAGAGCGCGGGCAGGGGCTATCAGGTGGTCAAAGACAGAGCATCGGAATTGCTCGTGCATTTCTGCTAGACTCTCCTATTATGCTGCTTGACGAGCCTAGTAACGCTATGGATCAGATGACGGAGACAAAACTTCTAGATAATATGTCTGTGGCACTAAAAAGAAAAACTGCGCTGATAGTTACCCAGAAGATGACTCTTTTAAAAATAGTAGATAGAGTGATTGTTATGAATGAAGGAAAAATTTTCATAGATGCTCCTAAAGAGGAAGCACTCAAGAAACTCCAAAACAACCAAGGAAATGGTCTTGAAAAAAAATAGTAAGCCATTTGAGTATACAAAAAACGACTATGAGTTTATGAACAGCCTTAGTGCTGCAGTTTTGGAACAAACACCCTCAAAAATGAGCAGAGTCATCAAGATATGGCTTTTTACTATTTTTGCTTTTTTGATCTGGGCATCATTTACAGAAGTAGATGAGATAACAAGGGGAGACGGAGATGTAATCCCTTACGGACAAAATCAAATTATTCAAAACCTAGAGGGCGGTATCGTAGAGTCAATTTTAGTTGAAGAGGGACAAGTTGTTAAAGAGGGAGAGATTCTTCTAAAAATAAACAATGCAAAATCAGTCTCTAGCTCTAAAACAAACAAGGTGTCATACTATGAACTTGAGGCAAAGAGATTGAGACTTTATGCCGAAGCGAACCAACTGCCGTTTCAAGAAGTGCATACAGACGATCAAGAGCTACAAAAACAGATTGCTCTCTCTAAAAATCTATATAACTCGAACAAGAAGGAGTTTAATGCAAAGAGCAGTTCCTTTGAAAGCCAAATAGAACAAAAAGAGCAGGCTTATAAAGAAGCCGAAGCAAGAGTAAAGTCTCTGCAAAAGTCTTTAATGTTCGTAACCCAAGAGATTGAGATGACGGAGCCGATGGTTAAAGAGGGAATTAAATCAAAAGTTGATTTTTTGAAACTTAAAAGAGAAGCCAGCAACATAGAAAATGACATAGAAGCGACAAGACTCTCTCTTCCAAGACTATATTCAGCTATCGAAGAGGTAAAAAACAAAAAAGAGGAGTCAAAACAGCTCTTTATAAATACGGCAAAGAAGGAGCTGAGCGAAGTCGTTGCTGAGATCTCCAGACTTAAGACCCAACAGATAGCCTACAGTGACCAAGTTGAGAGAACAATGGTTAAATCTCCCGTTGACGGAATCGTTCAAAAACTATTTATTAACACCGTTGGCGGAGTAGTAAAACCTGGGGCAGATCTGCTAGAGATAGTTCCGACAAATAAAAAGCTTTTTTTAGAGATTAAAATAAAACCTAGCGACATTGCATTTATACATCCGGGAGCTGAGGCAAAAGTAAAGATCTCCGCTTACGATTATGCCATTCACGGCGGACTTGTGGGCAAAGTAGTCAATATATCGCCTAGCACCGTTACCGACAATAAAGACAACACCTTTTACATCATACATATTATTACAGAAAAAAACTACTTAGGCACGGAAGCAAATCCGCTGCATATCATCCCGGGGATGACTGTAAATGTTGATATTGTAACAGGAAAGAAAACAGTTATGGGATATATTTTAAAACCTATACTAAAATCAAAACAATATGTTTTTTCGGAAAAATAGATGAAAATAGTACTTTTTAGTTCAGACTTTAATACTCTTGATGAGTGGAAAAGTAAAAAAAAAGATCTTAAGACAACTATGTGTTATGAACGCTCCTCTCTTGAAGATGAGCTAAAAGCAGATAGAGAAGTTTTCGTAATAGCGGACTATGACTCTGTCGCACCGGATGTGAACAATCTTATTGCATCTGCTTTAATACCAAAAAATTTAGTAGTTCTTGAAAAAGCGCCATCGGTTGTAACGGGAAGAATGCTCGTTCTTCGCGGAGTTAAAGCATACGGAAATTCTAAGATGCATGCTACTCACTTCGATAAAATGATTAAAACTGTTACTGATGGAAAAATATGGACATACCCTGAACTTACGGCTTTTTTAGTAAAAACAGACAACAAAAACGCGCTCAGTGAAGACTCTAAAAAGTTGATTGAGGAGAGATTGTCAGAAAAAGAGTCTCAAGTACTTTTTTTGATACTAAAAGGGTTTACAAACGATGCAATAGCATCAGAGCTAGAGATAACTACAAGAACTGTAAAAGCTCATGCAAGCTCAATCTTCTCAAAACTTCATGTCAACGATAGACTCTCTTTAGCTTTACTTCTTAAATAAAAACAGCACATAAAAATCTATGTGCTGTTTCTGATTTACTTAAGAGTACTTAACCTCTATATCATCTTGAATCTGAAGCTTAACTGTTGTGTCTTGCGTTGATGTATATTCATTAAAGCCTGCCTGACTTTGATTAGCTGATGCGCTCCAATTGTCTGTTGTTTTTAAAGAAACACTATCTTCTGTATCTCCTGTAACATATAAAATATTATCCTCATCTGTAATACTCATAACATCGTTGAGCGATAAACTTATATCTTGTACACCATCACCTAAATGTATCTCTTCTATATTTTTTATCTCATTGGTTACTAAGCTAAAATCTATAGAGCTTTCAACAACTAAAATATCATAACCAGCTCCTGCATCAACATCTGTTGCAGATTCAAATGTAATAGTGTCGTTTACTATCTTTAGATTTAACACATCAGTATGGCTGTCACCGTCATTATCAACTACAGTTATATTGAACTCTTCCGACAAATAATTACCTGAGCTTACAGTAGATGTGTATATATAGTCTCCAGTGTCAAAATCAAGTTCCATTGTACCTTCGCTAAGAGTAATTTCCTGCTTCGGATTACCGGCATCATAAGTATATAAAATGTTATTGTATGTCAACTCAGAGATGTTTCCTCCGTCTGCACCGAAACTAATGCCCACAGAACCATCCAAGCTATATAAACTTCCCTCTACTATCTCTATATTTGACGTTATTGTATCACTTAACTGTGTAGCATCACTTACAACAATAGCGCTTTTACCGTCTTGCACTTGAACAAGGTCTAAGTAATAAGTAGAAAGATTATCTCCGATCCCTATAACATTTAGATCTATATTATTTGAATCAATAAAAGTTGTCCAATTAGTTACATATGGAGTATCTAACCAACCGCTCTCACTATCGGTTCCTACATTCCTCTTGACATCTTTGCCCTCATTATTTTCTACAGTCGGAGCACCGTCGGAGATAAAGTAGGCAACCGTATTGTCTGCCACCGGCAATCCTGTATTATATGTTAAAGATGTAGTCTCTAAAGCAGCCTCATAGTTTGTATATACACTTGTCAGACCTGTAATTGTCGAGCCGTCGTACAAAACAGTGTTTGTAGAGTGATTCATTGTCAATTTGCTTAAGTAATCCAATATCTCTGTTTCATTTTTCCAGCCTAAACTTACCGCACCGCCGTTAAATAGCGTTAAGTTTACATTTACATCACCTTGCTTGGAGTAAGCATTTATGGTGTCTAGTAATGCCTGTTTTGCAATATCAAAACGAGTTGTTGTTCCGGTAACTATATCATCCATCGAACCTGAGACATCTAGAGTAAATACAATATTTGTATTAACTGCATCTGGAGAAGATACATTAATAGATGTTGTATTGTTTATAATAGGGGCATCATCAGCAATTGTAACTATTAAATTTGCACTCTGAGTCACTCCTAATGAGTCCGTAACACTATATGTAAATATGTCAGTAGCATTCTCTGACACAGAGTGGTCAACAGGATTTATAAGAGTATAAGTATAATCACCAGTAGCTATATCAACTATAAGTTCATTACCCTCAGCCGTTGTGACCGTGATCGTATCCGTACCTACTGCCGTAGTGCCATCTGCAATAGATACACCGCTAAGAACTGCACCGGTCGGCAAAATATCATCACTTAAAAGATTGCCGCTTGCTGTTTCTGCATCGCTTATACTGCTAGTTCCTATGGTTAATGCCGCTTCATCTACTTGCGCAAAATTATCGTTTAATATCGGAGTGTCGTTTGTACCTGTGATTGTAATAGTAATATCATGAGTAGTACCGTCTACGCTTTGGACAGTGAATGTCTCAACTTTTGTTTGAGCTTCGCCAAGGTATTGAACTGCTGCGTTAGAAACTTCGTATGTCCACTCTC